>JALXCX010000485.1 GCA_026990725.1 Desulfobulbaceae bacterium | reverse complement strand
GTTGTGCCACCGCCTCTGGTTTCCGTAACAACGATTTCACCGCCATGGCTCTGAACAATACCATGGACAACCGAAAGCCCCAATCCGGTACCGCCCTCCTCTTTTCTGGTGGAAAAGAAAGGATCAAATACCTTTGACCGCATATCCGGGGTAATACCGCATCCTGTGTCACGTACTTCAAGTACAACCCATTTTCCAGACTCTGGCTCGTTACCCGAGCAAACATAATCCTCTCCGGCTTCATACAGCTTGACAACAAGTTCTCCCTGCCCTCCGTCCATGGCCTGCATACTGTTTGTGCAGAGATTTATCACCACCTGATGAATACGGACGGGATCAGCGGCAACCAGTCCGCAACTCGCATCAATTTCCTGTCTAAGTTGCACCGTTGCCGGCAGAGAGGAATGAAGCAGGTTTAAGGCTTCACGGATAATCCCCGGCAACTGAACAGGTTGTAGTTCAGCTTCTTTCTGTCTGCTAAAGGTTAATATCTGTTTAACAAGGTCCGCTGCCCGCTTTCCTGCAGTAATGATTCTACCGACATCACGGCGTTTTAACCCATGTCTGCTGAGCTGACGGTCGACCATATCCGCATAACCAAGAATTGCCGAAAGAATGTTATTAAAATCGTGGGCTATGCCACCGGCAAGGGTGCCTATGGCTTCCATCTTCTGTGCCTGATGCAATTGTTTTTCCAGGGCTACTTCCCGGGTGACATTCCTCTTGACTGCAACATAATTTGTGATAACCCCTTCCTGGTCGCGTACGGGGGAAATTGTCATATCCTCTTTCAAAAGAGAGCCATCACGATGTTTATTAGTGACCCTCCCCTTCCAGACCCGGCCCGCAATTAACGTCTGCCACATTTGCCGGTAAAATCCCTCACCATGAAGATTGCTCTTTAAGATACGGGGGGTCTTACCCACGGTCTCTTCTGCTGTAAAACCGGTAACCCGTTCAAAGGCCGGGTTGACATATTCAATTACACCTTCAGTGTCAGTAATAACCACGGTTTCTGTTGTCTGATCAATGGCAGACATAAGCATCACTTTTTCCGTCTCTGCCCGTCTTTGCCCTGAACGGTCAACAATAATAGCTATACCTCCAAAGACATTTCCCTGGGCATCATGCAGAGGTGCTGTCCGCAACGATATGAAAACCTTCTTGTCAGTCAGTGTTCCACGATAATTTCCCTGCCACCTCCCCTCTTTTCCGGCCAGGGGCTTCTTCAGAGCCGGAACAACTCGTTGATCCTGCAGAGTCTTCAAAGAAAAGCCCAAGAGACGCTCCCTGGGCACCCCCACCAGGCGGCAATAATATCTGTTACATCTTATCACTTGTAAATCATTATCAAAATGCACAAACCCAACAGGAGCCCGTTCAAAGAGAAAACGGTATCTTTCCTCACTCGCACGCACCTGTTCCTCAGCGCGCCGTTCCCGGGTGAGATCAAGGGCGACACACTGCATGTTGACTGGCTTTCCAGCATCATCTCGAATCAATGCCGGAGCAGCAAGGACAATTGCCACACTTCCATCGGCCTTGACAATCTCATAATCAGTTCCAGAGAACTGTTCGCCCTTAATAAAACGGGAAAAATGAGCAAAAAACATTTCCCGACTCTCCGGAGTAAAAAGCTCTGCAAGATTACTGCCTACCAACTCGTCCTGAGTATACCCGACCAATTTGACAACTGTTTGATTAACGGCAACAATCTCACCAGAAAGAGTAGTGGAAACATATGCCAGTGGAGACTGATCAAAAAGCTGTCTGTATCGGTCTTCGACTGCTTTCTGTTCAGTTACGTCTCTGCCTATGACCACTAGGGCCTTGTCGTTGCCATCCTCATAAAAGAGAGGAACTTTAAAGACATCAAAGACTCGTTTTATGCCCTCATCCAGACGCAGATCCTGGACAGTCCGTACTGGCTCCCTATTTTGCCATGCCTGGAAATCACTTTTTTGTCCGGCCTGAAAATTCTTTCTGTACACCTTGGAGTACTCAGCAATTTCCCAATCAGTTTTTCCAATGTAATCAAGACGTTCTATGCCATAAAGATCAACAGCACACTTGTTGGCAAGCAGCCATCTGCGCTTACTGTCTTTCACGCAGATTATTTCCGGTATGGCATCGATAATGATACTGAGCAGATCTCTATTATTCTGCAGACTCGGGTCCTGAAATAGTCGTTTTCCCATATCACGGGCAACAGCAATATATTGTACGCTGGAACCGTTCTCTTCTAAACGGTCAAGCGTAATCTCCACAGGAAAAAACCGGCCGCTCTTTTCCAGATGGGTTCCTTGGTAGGTTATTGGCCATTCCTTTCGCTCTCTGTTTTTTTGAAGATGCTGCCCATCAAACCCCACATCGGAAAAATTCATACCCAGCAACTCTCTACGGGTATAGCCAAGCCGTTTACAGGCCTGTTGGTTGACATCAAGAATTATTCCATCACTATCAAAAATGAAAAGGCCTTCCGGCACATGTTCAAGAAAATGGCGATACCTCGCTTCACTTTGTCTAATTTTCTGTTCTGCCCGGACCTGCTCAGTAATATCTTCACCAGAGCAGAGGATGCCTTCGATTGTGCCATCCGAACCGGTCAGCAGAGTATTATGCCAACTTATTAATCGTTTTTTCCCGCCGTGGACAACAACGATATTGCGACGATGGGGGGTTGTTTCCCCTTTCCCGGCAAAAATCCTGATAAAGAGATCTGCAAGGGCTTGCCGATCTTGAGGAAGAATAAAATTGGATATCCAGTCTTTGCCGATTAACTCTTCTTGTGGATATCCCAATAGATGACATCCGGCACTATTGATCATCGTAATCTTTCCCTGGTTATCCAGGGCAACGACCATAATTCCGATCTTATCAACAAGTTCCTGGCTGCTGAGATTATGGACCAAAGACATGACACCTCAACTCAATGCAAGTTGAAAAATATTTAGGTAAGCAAACAACAGGACCAACATGAACGATAAATCATCTGCAAAAGCTACCTACTATTATAGGTTGATAAAAACGTTAACACAAAGAATAAACTTTAGAAAAAAGCAAAAAAGATGCTCTAGAACCAGCCCAACTCTCCCATTCTTTGTCCGTGCCATTGGGCCGCTGGTCCTGATTTTGATCTGTTGCGGCTGGCGGCAACAGTAAATTATCAGGCCACCTCAACGGCAAGACCGGCTAAACGGCTGATAAACGCATCAGATTTTGAAAAATTTTCTTGTATTTCTTCCGGAGCATCGGCAACCGATCCATAATTGTCAATTAAATACCCTTGAATAAAATCACTGTGCAGTTCTCGTGATTTTGTAAGCATGGGTGCCGCATTGGTTCGAACCTCTGCATCCAGCCGACCAAGTTCTTCCACAAATGTTTGCTCCTTATCGTCACTTTTGAGCATGGTGATCATGGCCTGAAGCCCACCATCATTAACATAAGATGTGAAACGGGAAAAATCCTCCTCTGTAAGCCCGTCTGCCCCCCCAAACAGTTTAATAATCTTAAATATCATGGCCACAAGACTACTGCTGCTCACCTCCAGAAAAAAATCCTGATACTTTGCGATAACTTCTCCTGTAGAACGTAGTAAACTATCAAACTCAACATGCTCCTGCTCAGGTGTACCATATAATGGTTCAAGAACGTCCTTCTGGATTTGTTCAATTTTTCCGGCAACTGTAAACGGATTAATCATCATCTCCCCTTTCTCTATTAAGAACGACTCATTGAATCTCTTCAAACGACATTCCGACAAACTACCCGGAAACAAACCACGATCTCCTGCATTTTAATGCTCCGATGAAAGCCCACTGTTTTTTTGTAAACAAAGTGGCGTAATCGCCCTATGCAATCCACAAAAACGTTTAACTTACTGCAAAAAGGTGGCTCTACAAAAAAAACTCGTGTCCTTTTTTCTTGTAACAAAGCTGTGCAAAGGTAAAAATACTTAAAATTTTCCTGATTGACTGGCGAATTTACTCCATTTTACTCCTCGCGTACCACAGAATGAGTAAATTTACAACCAATTGATATACTGAAACTTTTACTAAGGCCTAAAGAATCTGTCTCTCAAAAAACCAATTTAGTATAAAAAAAACTGAAGATAACTATTTTTTTTTCAAATTTTACTTATCGGTGGGGTTCCGTTAGTGTAGGCCACATTGTAGGGGAGATTGCCTTTCCCCACTCAAATGCGACAACTTGCTTTTTGTTTTTCTTTGTTATTCCAGATCAAGCCCCCGGTACAGGAAGGAATAAAATGGACGCAACCCACATTACCCATCAGGCAACACAGCTGGTCGCTCAGGTTCAACCTGACCCGGCTCTTGTTGCTGATATTTACTCGATGGCAACCATGTTGATTTACGGTATAATTTTTGCCGTACTTCCTCTTGTCGCCGGGCTTTTACTGGCACCAAGGGAAACAGCACCAATACTTGGTGCCATCTACGAATGCGGCATGCCGGCTTTTGGTCGGGCCAGGGCCGCAAAATTTGGTGTTTTTTATTATCTATACGCTTTAATTTTTATCGTTTTTGAAGTTGACGTGCTCTACCTTTTCCCCATTGCCCGAATTTACAGGGAACATGTCGGTATGGTCGGTTTTTATGAAATTTTATTCTTTGTCATAGTCCTGTTTCTGGCAGTGGCCTATGCGTGGACAAAAGGAGTTTTGAAATGGGAACGGGAAGCGTTGTCCCTCCACTGATACATTTTGCCCAGCTGGAAAAAGTCCTCAACCATGCCAGAGCCAATTCGCTCTGGCCGTTGACCTTTGGCCTGGCCTGCTGTGCCATCGAGATGATGGCTGCCGCAGGTCCAAAATATGACCTCGATCGTTTTGGAGCAGGTGTTTTCAGGGCCTCACCACGTCAGGCAGATGTCATGATTGTCGCAGGAACTGTTACGCACAAAATGGCTGAAACCGTGAAACGGCTCTACCTCCAGATGCCAGCACCCAAATGGGTCATTGCCATGGGCAACTGTGCGATCTCGGGTGGCCCGTTCAAGCTGGATGACATTAATTATTCGGTTGTAGAAGGTGCGGATCAGATAGTGCCCGTTGATATATATGTTCCGGGCTGTCCGCCACGACCAGAGGCACTCATTGAAGCGTTTCTCCAGCTTGAGGCCAAAATCAGCGGGGTCCGCCGTTTTCCGGAGGCTCCAGTTGTCGAGCTGCCGACAACGCCAATAGAAACCACAGAATAATCATTCATTATGTCGCTTATTGAATCAGCATTGCAGAAAACAGACGTTTCCCTGGAAATGCTTGAGTATGCACAAACAGGAATTCACGCTCGGGCAAAGATATCATCTGAGAAGCTTAAACAGGTCGCCCGTGCTCTCTACTCTGCCGGTTTTTTTCTGGAAACAGTGACAGCTGTTGACAACCTCAAGACAGAGACCATGCAGGGCCTCTGGTTTTTTGATCATTACCAGGAAAGCTCGCGGGTGGAGATTATTATTGAGGACGGCAGAAACAATCCTGTCTTTCCATCAATAGGCACGATTTATCCCGGAGCCGTGTGGCATGAGCGGGAGAGTGCCGAATTTTTCGGCATTACTTACGAGGGCAATAAAGATTCACGAGGGCTGCTTCTGCCTCTGGATGTCAACTTTCATCCGTTACGCAAGGATTTCAAACGCTCTGAACATAAGATTGCAGGTATCCACTAATGTTTGAATCGCAAATAGCGCCAACATATCATCTGGACCCTTCCGAGGAGCAGGAAAGCGATTTTATCCTAAACCTCGGCCCGCAGCATCCAGGCACCCACGGGGTTTTACGGGTTATTCTTCATATGGATGGCGAATATATCCTCACGGCAGACCCGGTACTTGGTTACGGTCACCGCATGCAGGAAAAAATCGCTGAAAATATGACTTGGACCCAGGTGCTGCCCTATATGGCGCGCATGGACTACTTAAGTGCGCTTTCCTATAATCAGGCCTGGGTCTGTCTTGTTGAAAAAATGTGTGGCTACGAAGTACCTAAAAGAGCAGAATATATTCGGGTACTCACAACAGAGCTCAACAGAATTTCCAGCCACCTGCTTTGGTTTGGTGCCTTTCTTCTGGACCTTGGCGCATTTACTCCATTTCTCCATGCCTTTGAAGATCGTGAAAAACTCCTTGATCTGCTGGAGACATTAACGGGGTCGCGACTCACTTACTGCTTTTTCCGTTTTGGCGGCGTGGGGGCAGATGTTGACGAAACCTTTTTGCGAGAAACCCGTGAATTTCTAGAGCAGATGCAGGCACATCTGCCCGGCTACCATGAGCTGGTTACCGGCAATGTGATTTTTCAGCAACGGACCCGGGACGTTGGGGTTATTCTCCCCTTTGACACCTGGGGTTACGGCCTGACCGGCCCTGTTCTTCGCGGTTCAGGCGAAGAGTACGATGTCCGTACCAGGGAGCCCTACTCTATTTATCCGGAACTGGACTTTGCAATACCTGTCGAACAGACCGGTGACTGCATGGGGCGTTACCTTGTTCGTTTACATGAAATAGATGAAAGCCTCAAGATGATTGATCAGATACTGGCAAAAATACCTGAAGGACCAATTCAGTCCAAGGTGCCCAAAATTATCAAACCGCCAGAAGGAGAAGCCAGTATGGCCGTGGAAACCCCCCGTGGCGAGTTGATGATTCATGCTGTCAGCAACGGCACAAAAATACCGTATCGGGTAAAATACAGGGTTCCTTCTTTTGCCAACCTTTCCATTTTTTCCAAAATGGCACGTGGTCAGCTGCTTGCCGATGCCCTGGCAATTCTCGGCAGCCTCGATCTTGTCATTCCGGAGATTGACAGATGACAGAAATAACCATTATACGCACGCTGCTCTCCATTCTGGGCATCACCGTAGTGGTCGGTGTCAATGCCATCTTTGTCGTCTGGTTTGAGCGCAAAGTTGCTGGCCACATGCAGTACCGCCTGGGGCCACGAGAGGTCGGTCCTTTCGGACTTTTGCAAACGGTCGCCGACGGCCTGAAACTGGTTTCAAAACAAATTATTTTTCCCTTGGCAGCCGATAAACCTATCTTTATTCTGGCACCGATTATCTGCCTGGTCCCTGTGTTCATCGCGCTGCTCCCCGTGCCCTTTTCCGCCACATGGCAGGCCCATGAACTTGATGTGGGATTACTGCTGGTTATTGCGCTTGGGCTGCTCAACACGTTGGGCATTCTGCTTGCCGGCTGGGGGTGTGATAATAAATACGCACTTCTTGGAGCATCGCGTGCGGTGGCACAGATTTTGGCCTATAAGATCCCGCTTTTGCTCTGTATTCTTCCCATCATCTTGCTGGCAGGCTCCTTCAGCCTTCGGGATATTGTCCTGGTTCAGGAACAATCCACCTGGTTTGCCCTGTACCAGCCGGTTGGTTTCGTCGTTTACCTTATTGCCATAACCCTTGAAACCAACCGCAGCCCCTTTGACTTTGCCGAGGCAGAGAGTGAACTGGTTGCCGGATTTCATACCGAATATTCCGGCATGATGTTCTCCCTGTTTTTCCTGGCTGAATATACATATATGCTGGTGGCATCAGCCATTGCCGCAATTCTTTTTCTTGGCGGCTGGCTGGGCCCGTTCTTTCCCGGACCGGTCTGGATGCTGATAAAGATTTATTTTTTCCTCTTTATGATGATGTGGTTTCGCTGGACATTTCCCAGGGTCAGGGTCGATCAGATGCTCAGCTTCGGCTGGAAGATTCTTTTGCCGATCGCCCTGCTCAATTTTCTCATAACCGCCGGAGTGATGGCTGCCTTATGATCAAAAAATATATAAAGGATATCTTAACCGGTCTGGTAAGCCTGCTGACTGGTATGAAGGTGACCATTAAGGTTATGTTCACCAAAGGAAACACCGTGGAGTGGCCACGACAGACTGCCCAGCTTCCGCAGAAATTCCGTGGCCATATAATGCTGGTTCCAAACGAGAAGACAGGTTTTGCAAAATGCATCGCCTGCGGATCATGCGTCCGGGCCTGCCCCTCAAACTGCATCGCCGTTAAAGGCGCAAAGCCCGAAGGGTCCAAGAAAAAATCGCCGACCGTGTTTGACCTTGATTTTACCAAGTGCAGCCTGTGCGGGTTATGTGTTGAAAGCTGCCCGGTAGCGGCAATTACCTTTTCCCGTGATTATGCCCTGGTTGATTTTTCTTCAAAACCTTTTGCGACCATGAACCTTCTTAACGATGTCGACTCACCTTTCCAGGAGGTTCCCAATGAGCTTTGATCGATTTGCTCTTGATATTTATGCGCTCTCCTTTGGAGCCCTGCTCATACAGATGGTGGTGGGGGCTATCATGGCGGTTCGCTCACAGAATCTGGTTCACTGTTTTCTTGGTCTGGTTATGACCTTGATCTCTGTTGCCGGCTTCTATTACTTTTTGGGCAGCCCTCTGCTTGCTGTCATGCAGGTCATGATATATGTGGGCGCGGTTTGTGTTGCCATTGCCTTTGGCCTTTCCCTGACTCATAAAAGTGGCGAGGAAGGGTTGCAGGCTCCGGGGTTACGCGGTCTGGTTCCACCTTTTATTACGCTTGCAATGCTCGGATCTGTTCTGCTTGGCTTGTCACATCGACAATGGGTGGGGTATCCCCAGAAAATCGATGAATCACCCATAGGTCAAATGCTGCTGGGAGAATATCTCCTGCCTTTTGAGGTCATTTCCATCCTGTTGACTGTTGCCGTTATAGGCGCAATCAGCGTGGCTCTGATCCGGCGGAGGAGTAATTAAAATGGAATTCTTACACACACTGCCAAATAACCTGATTGTATACGTCATTGTTGCGCATCTGCTTTTTGGCATAGGCCTCTATGGCATGATGTTCCGTTCTACTTTAATCGGCATTCTCATATCCCTTGAGCTGCTCATTCAGGGCGTGGGTATCAATGTTATGGCCTTTGGCACCTTTCTCCATGTTGACCCTCTGGCGGCCAGAATAATGACTCTGTTTCTACTGGGTATCGGTGCGGCTGAGGCGGCCCTTTTTCTCGGGATTGCCGTTGCGGTTTTCCGTAACTACAAGACTATTTCCATTAATAAACTGACACGGCTTAAAGGGTAATCATGGAAGATACGATCACCTCAATCATACCTTTGCTGGCAGCCATGACGCCCATGGTTGCAGCGCTTCTTATCCCTCTGTTCCGCCACGACCAGGACAAACGGGAAACGGTTTCCATCGGTGCGGCCTGCATAACATTTCTGCTGGTTGCCTCCATGCTGCCAAGAATTATGGGAGGCAAGATCCTCACCCTGCGCATTGCAGAGATACTTCCCGGTTTCAGCGTTTACTTTCGCGTGGACGGCTTCGGCATTCTCTTTGCCACAGTCTCCTCATTCCTGTGGATATTCACGACTCTTTACTCCATAGGATATATGCGTGGGCTGAACGAACATGCCCAGACACGCTATTACACCTGCTTTGCACTGACTCTTGGTTCTGCAATCAGTGTGGCCTTTGCCGGCAGCCTTTTAACCCTGTA
>JALXCX010000484.1 GCA_026990725.1 Desulfobulbaceae bacterium | reverse complement strand
CCGGACCCTTGGCATTTCCACAGTCTTTATCCACAGTCTGGCAGGTATTCTCTCGGCCGTTGGCATTGGCCTTGCCGACTCGGTGGCCGAACGGCAGCAACCAGCGGCAACGCTCCTGACCCGCGACGTCCTGCCAGATCTTCTCCGGCAACTTGACAGGCTCCAGCAGGAAACAGAAAACGAATTACGGCAACAGGATATTGCCCACGATCATCTGCGCACATGCAGGTATCTCAATTTACGCTACCAGGGCACAGACAGTTCTCTTATGATTGAACAGCCCCTGGACAACGATTTTACCACCGCCTTTATCAGACAATACCAACGGGAATATGGGTTTACCCTCCCGAATCGTCCCATCCTGGTGGACGACCTGCGAGTGCGGACCACGGGCAGCTCTCCACCTCCAAAGCAGCCGGAAATTGCCAAGGCTGATGGTCCGCCACAAAAAGAGACAACAAGACAATGTTATTTCAACAGCGGCTGGCATTCCACCCCGGTATTTTTGCTGAAAAACCTTGGTGCGGGCCACATTATTGAAGGGCCGGCCATGCTCATTCAAGAGACCAGCACCATTCTTGTTGAACCAGAGAGCCGGGCAACAATCACAAGATATGGCGATGTGGAAATAACTCTGGACAGGCAGAAAGGCAAAAAACTGACAACCGGAGCAGATCCGGTACAACTCGCCATCTTCAGCAACTTGTTCATGTCCATTGCCGAGCAGATGGGCCGAATGCTGCAAAAAACCGCGATTTCCACCAACATTAAGGAACGACTTGATTTTTCCTGCGCCCTGTTCAACTCAAGGGGCGACCTGGTGGCCAATGCACCCCATATACCGGTACATCTGGGTGCCATGGGCGAGGCCGTTAAGGAGCAGATTCGCCGGGTGAAGCAACTCGCCCCCGGTGACGTACTGGTCGCCAACCACCCGGCTGCCGGTGGAAGTCACCTGCCAGACATCACGGTCATGACTCCTGTTTTCAAGGACGAAATAATAATTTTCTGGGTGGCCTGCCGTGGCCACCATGCTGATATCGGCGGAATTTCCCCTGGCTCCATGCCGCCCGGATCACATGAACTGGCCGAAGAGGGGGCAGCGATCCTCTCCTTCAAACTCGTTGAGCAGGGTGTGTTTCAGGAACAGGGAATCACTGAGCTCCTTCGTGCGCCGGGCCTCAGAAAAACTGAACCGGGGGAACCGCCCATCAGCGGCACCCGCAGGCTCAGCGACAATCTTTCAGACCTCAGGGCGCAGGTGGCTGCCAATCACAAGGGTATAGAGCTTATCCTTGAGATGGTTGACCAATACGGAATTGATGTTGTTCATGCCTATATGCAGCATGTTCAGAATGCCGCTGAAGAGGCGGTACGAAAAAAACTATGCGAGCTCTCAACCAAACTGGACATGGCTGAAGTGGCGTTCGTAACAGCCACCGAATATCTTGACGACGGCAGCCCTGTCACCCTGCGCCTGACCATTGACCGACCAGCACGCAGCGCAACATTTGACTTCACCGGCACCGGCGAAGAACTTTGGGGCAACCTGAATACGCCCAAAGCCGTCTGCCAGTCTGCAATTCTATACAGCCTGCGTTGCCTGGTGGGCAGAGATATTCCCTTAAACCACGGCTGCCTGCTCCCCATTACTCTGATCATTCCCAAAGGATCACTGCTGGATCCGTCACCCGGGTCGGCCGTTGCGGGCGGCAACGTACTCACCTCCCAACGGGTGGTGGATGTTGTGCTGAAGGCCTTTGGCGTGGCTGCCGGATCGCAGGGGTGCATGAACAACCTTACCTTTGGCAATAATGCCTTTGGTTATTACGAAACCATTGGCGGAGGTGCCGGGGCCGGACCTGACTGGCATGGTCAGTCAGGGGTCCATACCCACATGACCAATACCCGGATTACGGATCCGGAAATTCTTGAACGCCGTTATCCCGTACTGCTGAGAGAATTTTCAGTGAGAAAAAACTCAGGTGGTCTAGGGAAATACAGAGGTGGCGACGGCCTGATCCGGGAAATAGAATTTCTGGAGCCCCTTAACGTGGCTATTCTCTCAGAACGCCGCGTATTTCCCCCTTACGCCCTGGAAGGTGGAAAACCTGGAAAGACCGGGAAGAACCTGTTTATCCGAAAAAACAAACAAATCCTCAACCTTGGCGGGAAAAATGAAATTAAGGCCGAAAAAGGAGATGCTCTCCGCCTGCTCACTCCTGGTGGTGGTGGCTATGGGACTCCGCGCAAAACATGACAGCACATCCAGGACTCCTACGAGCTGTCACCGTCCAAAACGCGACGCACTAATTCGGCCAACACCATGTTTTCAACAGGTTTTATGACAAAACGGGCTATGCCGATCTGCCGGGCCTTCTCGGCATCCATACTTTCACTGTAGCCCGAGCATAAAATAATCGGCATGGACGGATAGATGTCCAGAATCTGCGTTGTGAGTTCTGCTCCAGTCAGATAAGGCATGGTCATATCTGTGATGACAAGATCCGGATTATCTGAGGTTGTCCTTATCCACTCCAGAGCCGCGCTGCTATCGGTGAAGCTGGTCACGCTATAACCAAGATCAGCCAGCAGCCGCTGCGTCACATCAACCAGCAGCGGCTCATCATCAACAATCATTATATGCTCATTGCCACCGACAAAAACAAGCTGCTCATCCGGAACCGTCTCTTTACCGGCGTTATCAACATCTTGAACAACAGGCAGATAGATCCGAAAGGTTGTGCCACCGCCTCTGGTTTCCGTAACAACGATTTCACCGCCATGGCTCTGAACAATACCATGGACAACCGAAAGCCCCAATCCGGTACCGCCCTCCTCTTTTCTGGTGGAAAAGAAAGGATCAA
>JALXCX010000483.1 GCA_026990725.1 Desulfobulbaceae bacterium | reverse complement strand
AACAGCAGACTACAGGCAGGTCTGTTTGCTGTAACCCTGGTGCTCATAACCGGATGCTGGCTCTTGGCCCTCACGGCAAAGTGAACAACAAACTTAAACCTTAAGGGGTATTTATCAGCTTTTATAAAAAAGAATATCGGCAAAGAAAACCTGACGGATTTGGCAAAACAAGAAAATACTTGTAAGCAGTCTCTTTTCCGTCTTTAATAGAGTTCACTTTAATAAAGGTTACACTTTACATTTTACGTACAATATCAAGATAATAATAAAGCAAGGATGTATCCATGCCCATGAATCAACAGCCCCCGTGGGGGCAAAAAAAGAAACCCTCGACGCCCGAGGATTTTCTGGCAGCCCTGATCCAGAAGATCAAAGACTCGTTCGAGAACAAGAACAGCAACCCTTCTCCTGAAGGAGATAACCAAGAGCCCCGCAAGGGTCCCGGACCACTTGTCGGCGTCGGCAAGATAGTGCTTATAATGGCCGCGGTTATCCTCTTTCAAGTCATCTACTCTTCGTTTTATACCATAGAGCCCGGCGAGCAGGGAATTGTCCTCCAGTTTGGCAAATATGCCCGTACCACCCAGCCCGGTCTTCATTTTAAGATCCCTTATATTGAAGATATGATCAAAGTGGACGTGGAAACTGTTCGTAAAGAGGAGTTTGGTTTTCGCACCAGGACCCCGGGCAAGACAACGGTTTTTAATAAACGCGGGTTTGACATGGAATCACTCATGCTCACCGGGGATAAAAACGTCATCAATGTCGACTGGATTGTTCAATACAAAGTCAATGATCCGGTTAAATTTCTTTTTAAAGTCCGCAATGTTCCCCAGGCGGTACACGACAATTCCCAGACAGTTGTCCGAAGGATAGTCGGTAATATGGATTTTGACTACGTGCTGAGTAACCGTGAAATTTTAGCAAACATGGCCAAACGGGAATTACAACGGGATCTGGACAAACTGGAATGCGGCGTCACTCTTGTGACACTCCAGCTGCTGGATATCAATCCACCAGACCGGGTCAAACCGGCATTCAACGAGGTCAACGAAGCTGATCAGGACAAAAAACGACTTGTCAACGAAGCCGAGGAGACCTACAACCGGGTTATCCCCAAGGCCCGAGGTTCAGCAAAACAGATCATTGAGGAGGCCCATGGCTACGCGGTTCAGCGTATTAATCAGGCAAAAGGTGAAACCAACCGCTTCAATGCCATTGTTGCTGAATACCTGAAAGCAAAAGACGTCACCAGACGGCGAATGTATCTTGAAGCCATGCAGGACATTCTCCCGGGGGTCAAACATGTTTATGTTATGGAAAAGGGCGGACAAAACGTACTGCCTTTTCTCAATTTATCCGACGCAGGCTCTCCTGCCGGCATCCAGCAATCCAAATAAATACAGGAGAGAATAAATATTATGAAACAGGCAATGCAATTCTTTTCTCTTATTTTTATAGGAGTCCTCTGTGTCCTGGTTTGGGACGGATTTTACATACTTCCAGAAGGAAAACAAGCAGTTATTACACAATTTGGTCGACCGGTCGGTCAACCTCAAACCAAGGCCGGGCTGAAATTCAAAACACCGTTTATTCAAAATGTTCAGTTCTTTGAAAAACGTATTCTCATCTGGGACGGAGACCCCAACCAGATTCCGACCAATGACAAAACATTTATTTACATGGACACAACAGCCCGCTGGCGGATATCTGACGCTCTCCGCTTTCTGCAGGCAGTTGGCAATGTTAACCGGGCGCAAAGCCTGCTTGATGACATTATTAATGGTACGGTTCGTGATTTCGTTAACAAAAACAACCTTATTGAAATTATTCGTTCCTCAGACTGGTCTGAGGAATATGTTGCCGGTACGACAGCCCGTCGTGACATGATTCGCCCACCGAATACAGGACGAGATAAAATCAGTGAAATGGTTCTTAATCAGGCTTCACAGGTTACTCCCAAGTACGGCATCGAACTCATTGATGTTATGTTCAAACGGGTAAACTATATTGATTCAGTCAGGGAAAAAGTTTACACAAGAATGATTTCAGAACGGAAAAGAATTGCCGCAGAAAAACGTTCCCTGGGTGAGGGACGCAAGGCTGAGATTCTTGGTAAGGTCGATCGGGAACTCAAGGAGATCACATCTGAGGCCAAGAGGGAAGCCACGGAAATAAAGGGCAAGGCCGATGCGGAGGCAACCAAACTCTACGGTGCTTCCTACAGCAAATATCCGGAATTCTACTCATTTCAAAGGAGTCTGGAGAGTTACAAAGATATTATCAGCAGCAACACCTCTTTGATTCTCTCTCCGGAATCTGATCTTTTTCAGTATTTACAGTCAATTAAAGGAAAATAAACCAAATCTCGGCAGGCCGGTTCACCACGGCCTGCCGAGCAGCCCAGGCGTTCTTCCTCCTCAACTCTCCTGCATGGCTTCTTTGACGATGCGGCCTATACTCTCCATGGTGTAGGGCTTTTTTAACAATCCCAGAACGCCCATTGCCATAACTTTGTTAATATCTTCACTGTCAGAATATCCGCTGACCACGATGGCTTTCTGCCCCGGACAACGGCAAACAATTCTCTCATAAGTCTGTCTGCCATTCAGCCCCGGATCCATAAGCATGTCCAGAAGGATGAGGTCAGGCTTCTGCTTCTCGACAAGGTCTATTGCCTCTTCCCCGCTTTTAACTGCTGTGGCGCTGTAGCCAAGAATTGAAAGAATCTTAACCGCAATCTCCCGCTGGTTTTCTTCATCATCAACCACAAGAATTTTTCCCTGGCCACGCAGGGCTTCAAGAGAAGAGTGCCCCGGAACCATCTTACAGGTAAAGGCCTCTGCGCTAACAGGCAGGTAAATTATAAATGAAGTCCC
>JALXCX010000482.1 GCA_026990725.1 Desulfobulbaceae bacterium | reverse complement strand
CAGGCCGCCTCACATAGACGGGCTATAGTTCGTTGGCCTGCTTACCGCACTATCGAGCACATCTGAACAGTTACAGGCCACAGGTTATGCCAGCATTGTGCAGATACCTGAATAATTACAAATATTCTTTGTTTATCAAGTAAATTTACTGGCCTCTGTCAACAACTAATCCTTGTTTTTACAGGTTTTACCGCTTCCCGTACGAGCCGAGTTCCTCAAGAATAGCTCCAAACAATTCTTCATAGTCGGGAATGGCCTTACGCAAAATAAGATCAAAATGATCAATATCCTGTTCGGAGACGACAAGATTCGCGCTATGGGCAAGCGCTTCTAAATCATACAAACTATGGCATCCTGGCCCTAAAAGGATATAAAAAATATAGCGACGGCGATCCATGGGCATCCGTCGCATATAGTCATGAAAGACAGAATCTGCTAATTCTCCCGGCTCAAAGTCGGAATGAAAGGCAATGCAGGCAAAATTTATGAAACGCATCTGCTCGATGGCATCCTGTACAGTTTCTGAGGTGACAACCAGATAACCTACCGATTCCATGCCCTCTTTCACCTTATCCCTTCCAGCCGCATCCGGATGTAAAACCAGGGCCATGGGGACATCTTCCACCTTTTCCTCTTCCTCAAAACGGCCAGACTTCAACCAGTCAAGGTTGGGCGGACCCGGCGGATGAACAACGGCTCCCAGGGCATCTTTTTTCTCTTGCGCAAACAACTTTATGCCTTTTCTACATTGCGGGCATTTGACAGTCAGATGTTTACCCGGCTTAAGAGCCTCAAGGGCCTGATCTATTTTTGCAAGCTGGTTTTCATTGAACTTCAGGGCAGCCCGACAAAGGGGGCAATTCTTGATCATATTTTTACTCCGGAAATGGTATTCATAACTTTTACAGTCTGTCAATCACAGGCCTGGTTGTTACCAACCATCATTTTACGACCAGTTATTGCCGTAGGGATCGTTTTCTTCCTCTTCCAGATGCAGGCCTTCAATATCAGATGTTTTTTCACCACGCGCTGATTTGATCGTATCCAGACCACGTTTTAGCTCACTCTTATGGGAAGAATAGGCTATAGATGCTTCCTCGGTGATAAGGCCCTGCTCATACAGCTCAAGAAGATGTTGATCAAATGTACGCATATTATGGGTAAAGCCCTCTTTCAAAACATTATAAAATGTCTTTTCCTCGGTCTCGCCATTAATCAGCAGATCTTTAATACGAAGACTGGTACAAAGAATCTCCATGGCTGCCACACGCCCCCCTCCAATCCGGGGCAGAAGGCGCTGACTGACAACCCAGCGCAGGGTATCGGCAAGCCGGTTCCTGATTTGTGGTTGTTCATCTCTTTCAAACATACCGAGAATACGGTTCACTGTTTGACCTGCATCAATAGTATGGAGGGTGGAAAACACAACATGACCGGTTTCTGAGGCAGTCAGGGCTATTTCAAGAGTTTCCCGGTCACGAATCTCACCAACAAGAATAACCTTGGGAGCCTGTCGTAATGCGGCCCTCAAACCTGTGGCAAAGCTATCAAAATCATCACCCATTTCCCGCTGGTTAAACGTTGCTTTCTTATGCGGATGAACATACTCAATCGGGTCTTCAAGGGTGACAATATGTACGGCCCGTTCCTGATTGATACGGTTCAGGATTGCCGCCATTGACGTTGTCTTTCCTGTACCCGTGGCACCCGTAAACAGAATAAGGCCGTTGACATCCTTTGCCATTTTTTCAAAGGCGCTTGGAAACTGAAAACCGCTGATGGAAGGAATTTTTGTTTCCAGCTTACGTAAAACTGTCGTAAAATAACCTTTCTGGGTAAAAACATTGACACGAAACCTGACTTTATCATCTAAAGAATACGAAAGATCGCAGGAGCCTGTACTGACCAGATCATGTAGTAAGCGGCGGTTGCCGCCTATCAGGTTCAAGGCAAAAACTTCAGTCTGAAAAGGCGTGAGTTCTGTGACCGGCGGGTCCACATCAACCGGGACAAGAACCCCGTCACTCTCTACCTGCAGAGTCTTGCCCACAGTGATATTCAGGTCAGATACCCGTTCATGCTTTGCCAGCATGGATGATATCCAATAATTAATTTCAGGCTGTTTCATAGTGTCTCACATATATAGAATTGACAAAGACCATTATTTAAGTACTATCCCTGACCAGAATAAAATTACAAGAAAAAAATACGTTAATACTTGCTTTCAGGAGAAAAAAATGACAATTCCACTTCGCAGCGACGAAACCACCCAAGGCAGACGCATGGCTGGAGCCCGTTCTTTGTGGCGGGCTAACGGCATGGTGGAGGAGCAAATCGGCAAGCCGATAATTGCCGTGGTGAACTCATTTACGCAAATGGTTCCCGGACATGTGCATCTCCATGAAATTGGCCAAATGGTAAAAAATCGCATAGGAGAGCTTGGCTGTTTCGCTCCTGAATTCAACACCATAGCCATAGACGACGGCATTGCCATGGGCCATGACGGCATGCTGTATTCACTGCCCTCACGTGAGTTGATAGCTGATTCTGTGGAATATATGTGCAACGCGCATAAAGTTGATGCCATGATCTGTATTTCTAACTGTGATAAAATAACACCTGGCATGCTCATGGCAGCTATGCGTCTGAACATACCCGCAATATTTGTTTCCGGGGGGCCGATGGAAGCCGGGCGTATTGAAGGACAAGACCGTGGGTATGACCTTGTTGATGCCATGGTCATGGCCGGTGACAGTGGAGTGTCTGATACAGAGATCGCCCAGATAGAACAATCTGCCTGCCCGACCTGTGGGTCCTGCTCCGGCATGTTTACAGCAAATTCCATGAACTGCCTGAACGAGGCCCTGGGTATGGCCCTCCC
>JALXCX010000481.1 GCA_026990725.1 Desulfobulbaceae bacterium | reverse complement strand
CTGGCTTAAAAAACTACAAATTATGCGACGCCAAGCGCCTGTTGAATATGTGCTGCGACATCAGGGTGCAGGCCAAGTCGCGATACCAGCTCTGACATGTACTGTTCCTCTGCCGGGGTATCCACTTCAATGGCCAGAAGAGACGCAGCATAAATCTGGGCTGCCATATCCGCCTTTCCACCGGCAGAGGCAACAACAGCGTCAATATCAAGCGGTTTATTGGCCTCCTCCATGAAAAAAGCTTTCTCTTCCTCTGTCAGCCCGCCCTCTTCGAGCTTACCGACAATTCTCTCAATTTCCTCCTGATCAATTTTACCATCAGCTTTTGCTGCATTAATCATAGCCTTAACGATGACCTCGGCATCCTGCTCCAACGCTGCCACGTCATCATCTGTTTCCGGTTCAAACAGGGCTCTGGGCGGATTACTGGGAGCCTGACCAATTTTCTTAAGTGCTGAAAAAGCAAGTGAAGCCAGCATGGCAAGGCCGCCACCACCAACTGCCCCACGGGCAGAACGCCCACCGCCGCCAAGCACAGCACCCGCCAAAGCACCAAGGCCGCCCAGCGCTGCATTCTTATTGCCACCCATGCTGCCAAGCACATTACCAATCACCCCACCCAGGCTGCCAAGACCACTTCCGCCTCCCATCTGAGAAGACTGGCCAGACTGCATTCCTCCGACCATTTTACCGAGACTACCAATAATATCGGTGAGGGAACCGCTGCCACTCTGTCCTGCGCCAAAAGCATTGGAAATCCGTGAGCCACCCGATTGTGACATACCCTGCTGCACTATTGTTCCTAGAATGTCCATAAAACCAGCCATCATTACCTCCTGAATTGTTGGGATCAACAGTCTATGTCTCAAAAAACATAACACATATTGCAAGCCCTATAAAAAATCACGTAATAAAAAACATCAAGACTTCGTATTCTGCCTTTTAACTTCCGGTTCAAACGAGACATCAGGCATTTCTCGCTGAGTGGCCAGCTCCAGGGCAAGATATTCCTGCCGTACGAAATTAAACTTACCTGCTATCACAGATGCAGGGAAAGATTCCACCATAGTATTAAATCGTGAGATATAGTTATTATAACGGTTTCTGGCCCGTTGAATATCTTCTTCTATCTCATCAAGCGTCTTCTGCAAATCCAGAAAATTACCGCTGGCCTTCAAGTCCGGATAAGCCTCGGCGACAGCAAGCAACCCACCAATGTCCCGAGCAATCTCTTGCTCTTCCTCAAGACGTGAGGGTTCAGACAGCCTGCCGAGCTGCCGGGTTTTTTCCTGAAAGATTTTTCCTTCATGGGAGGCATACCCTTTGATGACCCGAACAAGATTCGGAATCAGGTTGGCACGCCGTTTCAAGGCAACGTCAATGCCGTTTAATGCTTCCTCAATTCTGTTCCTGTATTTAATAAACTTGTTATAGGTCCCGATAATCCAGGACGAAAAAACAAACAGGACAAACAATGAGGGAATGATGACCTCAGGTTTCATAACGCTGGCATTAACTGTTTACAGAATCGGCCAGTTGTTTGCCCGGTTTGAATTTAGCAACTTTTTTTGCAGCTATATTCATTTTTTTACCGGTCTGCGGGTTGCGACAACTACGTGCTGACCTCTGGGTTATGGAAAAAGTTCCAAAACCAATCAAAGAGACTTTATCCCCCTCGGAAAGGGCCTCTGTTACAGCCTGCATAAACCCCTGTAAGGCCTTTCCTGCATCAGCTTTACTTAAATCTGCGGACTCGGCAATAGTATTGATCAACTCTGTCTTATTCATCGGTATACTCTCCTTTTTAAATCGTATTTGGGGCAAAATACCCCCCTAAAACAACTGTATCGAAGCAGAAAAATTTTTATCTCCACCCCATTCATCCATCTTACCAACCTACAAATATTTATAAAAAACAACAACATGCAGAAAGAAAAATATCAAAAGCCCCCACCTGTTCTAAAGCCGCCACTGCTCCCACCCACATGACCTCCACCACTACCAGGAAAGGAAAACCCTCCACCACCAAAAATGCCGCCCCCGCCCCTGGGAAACCCCATGCCGCTCCCCCAGATTGTTCCACGGCCAAAACCGCCGGAACCAAAACCCGGATCCGCCTCACGCTGCTGATAACGGCGCTGCTGTTCGAGAATCCGCCAGAATGCCTCACTGGTCATGGCACCGTTAATCAAATTCCCAAGCACAGTACCAATAAGGGCGGGATCAGAGAATCCGGTTCCTGCACTATCGTAGCGCTGCCGCTTAAACTGAACCCGAAGCGTTTCCAGTTCCCGCAGACGTTCCTGGTACCGCCGGTTTTCATTTTTTAGCTCCTGTATTCCCGCTTCAAGCTCCCTCTGTTGAGCTTCAAGGTCAAAAAGCTGACTGACAATCATATCGTCTTCGGGAAAAGGAGTACTGTAGGCCTGATGGCGCAACGCCTGCAAATCATCCTGACGCAACTCGGTTGTCAGATAGTCAACAGCCTGTTGAAAATAGCGATCCTGACCTGTAGAAAAATCAACCTGCACCTGCTCAAGCTTCTGCTGATCATTTACTGTCTGTTCAATTTGTTCGTCAAGTGCAGCAAGTTCATCTTCTTTCTTTTTAAGAGTCCCTTCCAGCGCAGGAATACCATCTTCTTCCCTTGCCCGGGTATCAAGATCTTTCAGCTCCTCAAAGGCTTTCTTGGCCTTTTCTTCCACCTGTTTGGCATGCTCACGCAGGCGCAAAGGTATTTCCTGAAGTTTACTATAATTAACCCTGGCCAGAGAATAGCGAATTAAACGAGCCACCCGACCGTCAAGCCACCGGGTTAAACCGTTGGCTTCGTATTCAACTGTTGCGTACTTTCGGTTCCAGAGATACATGAACAAGGGATCCTCCCGATAGGATTTCCCTTTACTCTCCAGTTCTTCTTCACGCTGCAAGGCCTTCTCCTGAGCGTGTTTAAGCGTCCGCTCCAGCTCTTTTGTTATCTGTAGCTGTTGCTGATATCCGGGGTCCTTATCCAGCCGATCCTGTGTTTTCTTTTCTGCTGCATCCACAATTTCAGCAGCCGAATCGACCGTAACCGCCTGCTCCTTCCGCCTGGCTTCAAGCTCATGTCGCTGTAACCCCAGGGTGGAAATATCTCTATGAATTTTTTGAAGTTCAACCTGCCGCTGCTCAAGCAATTGTTCAACATTTCTTTCAGCGTCATCTGCAATAACAGGTTTGGCACCGGCCAGATGCTCCACCCTCATGCGGCCGAGTTCCCGGTACAGCGGGAGCTCTTCTTGCTGCAGAGCCAGCAACTTGTTATTTCTTTCCTCGACCAGTTGGGCAGTTGATTCAATCCTGCTGCGCAACTCATCCAATGAAGAGTCAAAAGAAGCTAATGTCTGTCGTCCACTGATCATATGCGCCCCAATAGCTCTACCAAGATGTTATGGTCCCACCACCAACATGGGCCGGATAATCAGGGATCAAATACCCTTTCTTCTTTTCACCCAGTATATTGTTCTGGATTATCCCGTCATTTTTTTTATCTGCCCCGATTCGTTCGAAAACGCCTCTGTCGACCCGTACTCCCCACTTTGAAACAACTTTCTTTTTACCGGTTTCTTCACTGGTCACAGGGACTTCAAGGATCTTGCCGCCAGGGCCGACGGGTTCGACAATAATATAATAGTTACGGGCGGAACTGTTCACATCAGGCACTCTCCAGACACCAGACTTTTCTCCAGGCCGGGCAACGACCCTTAACGAATACTGCTGATTCAGTACCTCCTGTACTTCTTTAAAAAGGCTCAGGGCTTTTTCCATACCCTTCTGATCGTCTTTTTCCACAGCAGTTTCAGCCTGAGCGTTAATACGTTTGATCACATTTCTAGCCCGATCAGATTGAGCAGTGTGCCAGACAGCCTGATAATTGCTGCGGATTTTATCGGGCATGGCCGCACGGGGGCCCGCTACCATAAAGTGATAAATACCCCAGGCGAGAAAAAAACCGACAAACAACCTCAGGAGCCATTTCCCCCAGCGGCCACGACTGATATACAGTCGGGCAAGCCTGGTTGCCAATCCTTCAGGCGGCGGTTTATAACTAAACCGATCTTCCTTGAGCGCCTGGACCCCTTCCTCCAGCACGTGATCAGGCACTTCAATCCCTTGAGTTCGATAAATCTTGCGCAGCTTTTCTTTCAGCTTTTCATCTCTTAAATCTGAATCAAGCTCATGCTCAACCAGTTTCTCATGATGACGCAGGGTATCAACGACGTCCATGGCCAACATAACCTCATCAAGAGGTTGTTTCTCACTATTGGCAAGGCCTTCACTGTTGGTAAGGACTTCACTCATCCTTGATCACTCGTAAAAAATTTGAGGTTAACAAAATCGAAAAACACGGGATGAACGACGAAAAAAATCAGTTATTCTCGCTGATGGCCAACACTTTTCCGCCCTCGGCAAGACGAGCCATTCTTCGTTTACCATCTTCAACTGCCTCACGGATTTCCTTGGCATTGGCTGTACTTTGCGCCCGCATTTCAACAATAATTTCCTGGGATTTGACCTGAAAATTGACAACAGACTCCACCAATTTTTTTACGGCATCCGCACGAATAGTCGGGCCATACCCGGCTTTAACAGCGGCTTCCTGAATCTTTCCGCCAACCTCAGCAAGCACCTCGATTGATTTACTCATACCCTCTTTCATGGCCTCAATTGTCTGCGTACTCTCATGCAGACCAAACATACCGGCAAAAGAGGCAGTAAGTGCTGTTAAAACAACCTCGTTGGTGGAAAAGAAACTGACCGCCTGCGAATACAGCCGTTCTTTAATATTTGTTGTCTGCAACAGTCTGGCCATGACCACATCAGAGGTATTATAACCAATTGTCAGGTTATCAGAGAGGTCTTTTGCAATCTGATAACGCTTTTCGGTGTCCTGTAACGCCCGGACTTTTTCATCACGAGCCATTTCAAGCCTGGCACGCTGAACATCATCGTCTCCCTGATAGGCCTCAACACTCTTTGTGGCCTCCTGAACTTCCTCTTTGGCCGCATCCCAAATTGCTTCAGCCTCCTTCAGTACCTCAAGGGCCAAAACTTCGGACTCCTTCATTGCTCCCCGAAAATCCTGATAGGCCTCAAGAATGACCTGCTCACGCTGAATCTGATCCTGGGTACTGTCGGTTACATCCAGGTAAGTCTCTTTTATCTTGCCAAAACGTGACGCTATATCGCCACGAGTAGCCTTCATCCAGACGTTACCAAGACGCTCAAAAGTAGAAATCTTTCCATCCTCAAGCTGATCAACCATACTTTTGGCATCGTCACGGATAGAGTTAAACGCATTGGTAATATCTTCATAACGATTACTGATATCCATTGCCTGAACCTGCTCACGCACCACGTCATTAAAAAAGGATGTCTGATTAAGCGTTCTGGAAATAGCAATGATACGATCTTCATCAATATCGGTTAACTGATTGAGAAGGACAACCATGGGATCATTCTTTCCATCTCTTTTCTCTGGAACCAGGCCGAGATCACGAATCTTGTCCATAGCTTTATCCAGATACTTCATCGGGCCTGCTGACATGACGAACCTCCATTAATTTTCAGGAGAACTGCAAAAGTTTTTTAATAATACGATTAATATCTCTTATCAATGAATTTAGAAGGTCTTAACCAAATCTAAATGATTCCGACACGGAGAAATATACAGAAACAACATATCAATATCACGTAAAAAAAGTCAAACATTCTAAATTATTGATATCTGACAGGAGAAAAGATGATTATTCTCGTCTCAGAAAAACCCACCAGATACAGCCAAGTTCATTATAGCCATATTTGTCCGATTCAGGAAGGATGTTATCCGTACCCGACCTTGGCTCTTCTGCTGGCTACTTTATTCATTGGCTCCGTTTATTCAAGCCATTATCAGGTTTTTTATTCTCCTTTTCCTGCTTCATGTTGCGCCTCAACGATAAATAGCGACAGAGAAAAAAGTTTTTCTCGACCCAGACAGGGCGACAAATGCCGCTGCAGGAGAAACAAGCAAACAAAAGCAACAGACCGTGTACATGAGTGTAACGCTGCCCTGGAAAAGACAATCTGAACCACTCAACACAAACGATCAGCCTGAAGGGCCCCCGAAAGAGGTAAACAGTGAAAAGAAGAATTTCTACTGAACAGTTAAAGAAATGCCAAAAAAAGCAAGCAGAAGCCCGGCGACTTTCTCCACATAATAAATCCACCTGCCAAGTCTTTGTTTTATCTCTGGTCTACCCAAGACAAAAGCCAGAAAAATATCCCAAAGCAAAACAACCATTGTCATCCAGACTCCGTAAAAAGACCGCAGGGCAAAAGATGTTCTGGCTGATACCATAACTGTGAATAATGACAGATAAAAGACAGCATTTTTGGGATTAAGAATTGCCGACATAAAACCAACAGCAAACTGTCTGCCCAGATGTCTGCTCCTGAGAAAATTTTTTGTTTCATGCTCATCAATTGATCTTGCCGGAGCCTTAAGCAGGAGAATACCAATATAGAAAAGATACGCACCGCCCAGATATTTGAGAACAGTCATAAGCATACTCATTTCCCGGATAACTTCCAGACCGGTAACGGCAAACAGGAGATACACACCGTTTGCAGCGGCAATCCCGCAGCAGACAGCCAGCGCGTAGCGAAGCGGCATACGAAGAGACGTCTGCAGGATAAGAAAAAAATCAGGTCCGGGACTCAGCAAAGCCATAAAATGAGCTGAGGCAATAAAGAGAAATTCCATACTTTTCCTTTTTTTAGGCAAAGTATAGAGATCTTTTATAAAGAATTATTGTACAAAATTGAGCTGGTATTCTCCTGGGGTGACAACAGTTGCCGCCTTGAAATGACGATGCAGGTGGCTCTGATCAAAAAAACCACACTCCAGAGCGACCTCGGCCGGTTCCACCCCCTGCTGTAACAGTTTTCTGGCCAGCTCTATCCGACAGTTGAGCCGGTAGGCATGGGGAGTAATACCAATCTCTTTTTTAAACTGCCGCAGCAATGTATACGGATTGACCTGTAAATCAGCTGCCACTTCATTGAGCGACACACCACGGGATAGATCCTGACTGAGCAGGGCTTTAAGTTCGATAACCCTGAGTCGGGAACTAGTTGTCTTTGTCTTCGGGATGCAGCAACGACAAAACACGGTCTCCATCAGCTCAAACAACAACTGTTCCATAGCAAGCACATCGTTTTGCCGGGTAAACGCAGCCATTACGGCAAGATATTGCTGGTAGATGGATTTGTCTGCCAAAAGAGGCATGCGAGCGGGATGAAAGGCCTCAACCTGCCATAAGGCTTGCTGCACCTTGAAGCACCAATCCACATCAAGATAGAGCATGAAATAACTGCGCATGCTGGTACCCACGGGGTTACAGACATGCAGCGTTTCCGGATTAATCAGGGCAAGGCTGCCCGGTTGCAGCGTGGCCTTTTCTCCCGCAACCTCAAAACAGACCTCTCCCCGGTCTATGGCACCGATACTGAATCGTTTATGCAGATGTGGTTTGTAATGCTTGCCGCTGTTAACAGAATGACGGTATTCGGCAAAGGACAAGGCCGGATGTTTGAAAAAAGTTTCACCAGGCATGTTATGCTCACCCCCTTACCTCCGGCTAGCTTCCAGGCGGCCGCAAACCGGAGTAGTCAGTCACTGGCTGTCCTTTTTCTCTTCGAGTAGCTGGTTGGCCTCTTTCACGTTCATATTTTCATGGATCAGACCGTGTACAGCGTATAGCAGGGCCACGGAACTTGGGCTTTTCCAGACGTTTCTGCCCATGACTATTCCGCTGGCTCCTCCCTGGAGGGCACCATGGATCATTTTAAGGGTATCAAGATCAGTTTCACATTTTGGTCCGCCCGCAATCAAAACCGGCACAGGACAACCGGCGACCACCTTGTCAAAATCGGTTTCCGTGTAATAGGTTTTAATGATATCTGCCCCATGTTCTACCCCGACTCGAGCCCCTAAAGCAATGAATTTTGGATCTTTTTTCTTGTCTTCATTGGTCTTGCCAAGGCCTATCACACCAAGCATGGGCACGTCCCATTTGCGGCACTGGGTGGATAAAGCTGCCATATTTATCAGGGTTTCATGCTCAAAATCAGACCCGACAAAAGCACTTGTTGCCACGCAGTCCACGCCCAGTCGGAGGGCCTCTTCCACTGTAGCAGTCAACCCTTCGTTAACAAGTTCAGGCCCGGCAATGGTGGCTCCACCGCTGGCCCGCAGGATAACGCCAGGGTCACCTTTGGGGTCAAAAGCCTTAGTATAAATCCCCTTGGTCATCAGCCAGCAGTCAATAAGGCCTGTGGCATCAAGATCGTCAATGGTCTTGCGGATGTTGACAATCCCGGTCATGGCACCAAGGGCCATGCCGTGATCAACGGCAATGACCAGGCTGCGTCCGGTGGACTTGCGGATAATCTTATTTAAACGTCGTTGCATTCCCTGCATGATGTATCTCCTGATAGTACAGTGTTTTTTCAAGTAAAAGTAACAATCCCCCGCACCATTTCCTGATTTTTGGCTTTTTCCACTGCATCAAGAAAACTGTCCAGAGAAAAAGTATGGGACAGCAGATCTGAAACAATGATTGATTTATCAGCAATCAGCTTCAGACATTGGCGAAAATCATCGGGTGTGGAGGCAAAGGTTCCGGTCAGGGTAATTTCCAGATAATGGAGCCAACGGGGATCAAGTTGAATTTCACTGGGCGGCGGCCCGCCAAAAATATTACAAACGCCCCCTTTGGCAGTGAGCTGCATATTCTCTTCAATGACCTGGGGAATGCCAAGGGAAATAATAACTGCATCTGCCCCCCGGCCACCTGTTATCCGCATGACCTCATCTCTGAGATTTTTTTGACCGGAGTTGATAACATGATCGGCACCCATTTTTTGGGCCAGGGCCAGACGATCATCTATGAGGTCGGCAATCATGACCTCACACTCATGATAACGGGCTGTTTTCAAGTGCATCAGCCCCATGGGGCCGGCACCGATTATCAGCACGGTGGCCCCTTTGCGTAAATTACACGACCGGGCAGCCGCCAGAGTGCAGGAAAGTGGCTCGGCAAAGACCGCATCTTCATAGGAAAGACCATCACCCAGCCTGACGACCCCGCCAATATCAACAATTTCTCTGGGCAGGCGCACATATTCGGCAAATCCGCCCTCAATACCGTGTCCCAGCCCGAATTCGGCCTCGCAGAGATTATGGCGCCCCTGTTGGCAATAGCGGCATTTTCCACACACAGCAATAGGATAAACGCCCACCCGCTCCCCAGGAGAAAAGCCGGTAACCCCCTCGCCGGTGGAGGCGACCTCGCCCACCACCTCATGACCGAGAATTGTCGGCAGGTCTTTGGGTAATCCCAGACCAAGCAATGTCTTTATATCGGTAGCGCAGATACCGGCAACCCGGGTTTTAACAATCATTTCCCCGGGACCTGCTTGCGGTGTGGGGTAATCTTCTATACGGATATCATTGACACCGTGGACAACAGCAGCTTTCATAAATATCTCACTTAAGTTTATGGCCATAGAAAA
>JALXCX010000480.1 GCA_026990725.1 Desulfobulbaceae bacterium | reverse complement strand
TTGCTGCATTAAAAAGCAGCGAGAAGGAATAAATATGTTCACTTTTTTGACAGCTGCACCCAACATGCCTTTTGTTGTTGCTATTGCGGTTATGTTATTAATCGTTGTGCTGGAGGTTGTTTCAGTTGGCCTTGGTGCTGGGTTTTCAGATGTCATAGATTCTTTTATCCCTGAGTTTGATGCGGATATCGATGTTGATGCAGGTATTGATATCCCTGATACTTCACCGGCAACAATCGCTAGTGTTTTGAGTTGGTTCCGGGTCGGAGAAGTACCAATCTTAATGCTGTTCATTGTTTTCCTCACCATTTTTGGTCTATCAGGGCTTATTCTTCAATCAATTGTTCAAGGTGTAACTGGAAAACTTCTGGCACCATTTATAACGGTTGTCCCTGTGTGTTTTATCTCTTTACCGGCAGTCCGTGTTCTTGGCGGACTCATGGGTAAATATATGCCAAAAGATGAGACATATATTGTGTCGGAAAAAACTTTGTTGGGTAGAATTGCAACAATTATTGCCGGAACAGCAAAAACTGGGAATCCCACACAGGCAAAAGTCAGGGATGAGTACGGTAAAGCACATTACATCCTGGTAGAACCAGACAAGCTAGATGAAGTTTTTGGAACAGGGGAAAAGGTTATCTTAGTCAGTCAAAGTGGGGCCATTTTTAAGGCAATTGAAAATCATAGTTCAGCTTTAATAGATAATTAAATAGACAAGGAGATAAATATGGAAGCAATTTCTGGTATTTTGACAATGGCTGCAATTATAGTCAGCGCTTTACTTGGCTTAGGATTTATCGTCGCAAGGCTATATAAAAAATCAACAAAAGAAATTGCGTTTGTTCGAACTGGATTCCGCGGCGAGAAAGTTGTATTGAATGGCGGCGCAATAGTTTTACCAGTCTTACACGATGTTATTCCGGTCAACATGAACACACTGAGGTTGGAAGTACAGAGGAAAGATGAAGAGGCACTTATTACTAAGGATCGCATGCGGGTAGATGTTGCGGTAGAATTTTATGTACGAGTAAAAGCTCTTCAGGAATCAATTGCAAATGCCGCCCAGACTCTTGGTTACAAAACAATGGAGCCTAAAGAGTTGAAAAATCTTGTTGAGGGTAAATTTGTTGATGCTCTCAGAGCTGTTGCGGCTGAAATGTCAATGAAGGAACTCCATGAAATGCGTGTTGATTTTGTAAATAAAGTCCAGTTGTCGGTAAGTGAAGATTTACTAAAAAATGGCCTCGAGTTGGAGGCTGTTTCATTGACCGGGCTTGATCAGACGAGTAAAGAGCATTTTAACCCGGACAATGCTTTTGACGCTGAGGGGCTCACTCGACTGACGCAAGAAATTGAGGAACGGCGTAAAACACGGAATGACATTGAACAAGATACCGACGTCGCAATAAAAAATAAAAACTTAGATGCAGAGAAGAAAAGTTTAGAAATAACAAGAGAATCAGAATATGCCAAAATGCAACAGGAACGAGAGATCGAAATCCGAAAAGCCAGCCAAATGACAGAGATCGCACAAGAAAAAGCAAAGAAGCAACGTGAGGCTGACCAGGCAGATATAGAGGCAAAAAAACAGATTGATTTATCCAGGATAACTGCAGAACGAGAAGTTGAACAGCAGACCATCGAAAAAGAACGTCTCTTGCAAGAAAAAGAAATCGAGAAGAAAAAAGCAGTTGAAACCTCAGAAATCGAACAAACAAAAGCCGTCGATCTGGCAGAACAAGATAAGGCTATTGCTATTGCTGAAAAGTCGAAAGAACAGTCTGTTGCCCGGGCTGAAGCTGATAAGGCAAGAGCTGCTGCTGTTAAAGAAGAAGAGAATGTTATCACTGTGCGAGAGACAGAAAAAGCTGAACGTATAAAGGCTGTGGAGCTTGTAGAGGCGAAAAAACAAGCAGAGCGTGACGCAATTGCAATTGAGGTTGCTGCTGAAGCTGAAAAGAATGCAGCGGCAGATCAAGCAGACGCGGTCAAAATTCTCGCGTCAGCAGAAGCAGAAAAAGAACGTATTGAAGCAAAGGGCGAATCAGACGCCGAAATCTTGAAAGCAGAAGCTGCTGAGAAACGATATGCGGTCGATGCTGCAGGTGAGCTTGCTTTGAATGAAGCCCGCAATCTTCTCTCAGTGGAACAAATAAAAATGCAGATTAAGATAGATTTGATCAAAAGTCTGCCGGCAATTATCAAGGAAAGTGTCAAACCCATGGAGCAAATCGATGGTATCAAGATTATCCAGGTTGAAGGTCTTGGTATTGGTACTGTTAACGGAGGGGGCGCCGCAGAGGGCTCAGGAGATAGTGGAAGTTTAGCGGATCAGGTAGTAAACAGCGCACTCAGGTACCGAGGTCAGGCTCCTCTTGTTGATTCATTATTAGCTGAAGTTGGATTAAAAGGTAGTGATATTAACGGATTGAAGAGTTTAAACCCCGAAGGAGATGACTCTGCGGCAAAAAAAGCAGAACCAGATGCTTAACCAGAGCCGCTACTAATAGCGAATTTCATCGTTTTTCCAGGTGTATATCTTCTTGCTCAGTTTATCGGTAAACTGACTTCATTTTGCCTTCCCTCCGGGAGCGCTTACAAAGTTGACTATCTAATTTGTTAGCGCGGAACATGATGTCTGTCAATTCGTGATCATGCCGGGAGACCTATGGGTATTTTCATCTATTTTTGATGATGGGTACTGTTGACAGCGCAAAGGTATACGGCACTGATGAACGAAAAAAATGTCGAGCTGAAAAGCAGATAAAACACTGATGGTGTACCAGGTGGTGTACCAAAAATAGCTGGGCAATAAAAAAGCACTTAACCTGTATTTGGCTAAATGCTTGATATTACTTGGTGGGCCGTGAAGGATTCGAACCTTCGACC
>JALXCX010000479.1 GCA_026990725.1 Desulfobulbaceae bacterium | reverse complement strand
TGGTGGGCCGTGAAGGATTCGAACCTTCGACCAATTGATTAAGAGTCAACTGCTCTGCCAGCTGAGCTAACGGCCCGATATGATGAAAGCGGTCTCTATGTAGCACAGGTTGCGTGCAGCGTCAAGAGAAGCTTGGTAGTTTTATCTGTAATAAAGACTTGGGCTGCCCATGGTCTGCATGACCTGATAGAGGTTTCTCCTAAAATCCCGGCGGTCCCATATGCCCTGAATATGTCCTCTGGTAAGCGCTTTTCTGGACTTCTGGTAGTCCGGGGGAATGTCTGTCCCGGTTGTTTCTCTGATGACCCGTGGTCCGGCAAACCCTATGCGACATGAACGTATGGCAAACTGATACGGCGAGCAGCCCAGAAAGGAGGCCACAGGGCCGGCATAGGAGTTGTTGTCATAAACGACAATGTACAGGCCGCCGGCGTCAATATATTCACGTACCGCCATGGTGCATTTGGGCATCTGGATGACTCCAAGTGTCCCCTCCTGGATTCTGATACCACCAGTCGTATGCACATAGGCCAGTAAAGGTCTTTTTTTGCGTTTGGCTATTTCGCAGGCCTGAACAAATTTTTCACCTTCTGCTGAACCAACTGTGCCGTTACGGAAATCTGAGTAGAGCATGGAGACGACAAGGTGGATATCCTTTACCTTGGCATGAAATGTCATGTTGGCAGTACTCATGCCGGTTTTTGAGCGTGCATGCTTTAACCGTTGATCAAAGCCTTCGTAATTGAGCGGATTACGGGAAAAAAGCTCGTTGTTAAATATCTTGATGGAATCGGGATCAAAAATATTTTTCAAATACCACTGGTATTCCAGGGGGAAGTGGTGCCCGCAATTTTCGCAGACGCCGCAGAATTCTCCGTAAAGATCCGGGATCCACAAGTCCTGGCAACCACTTTTTTCTGCATTGGGGCAGGTGATAGTCCTGTCTTCGTTGGCCAGCGGACTTGTGTAGGTGTCGGTCAGCTCCAGGGGGTCGGGTTCTGCCGATTCGACAACCTGAGGAGCCGTGATGGCCAGGGGCGCGCTTATAACTTTTTTGGTTTCTTTCCCAAAAATTTTGGAATATGCGTTGGTAAAAGGGGCCGTGAGGCGTTTGACTACGACTGTCCCCTCTCCAGACATTTCTTTTATGATCTTCTGGGCCTGTTTTTTTTGATTTTTTAAGACATCATAGCGGAATGTGTACCAGACTTTTTCTGCACCGGAGTACAGGGCTTTGAACATATTTTCCGCTGGCATGGTATGACCGCCGAATCCGTCCATGGCCATTTCCCGGTATTTTTTTGAGCGCTGAGCCAGCAGGCGCTGGGTCTCACGCGGATTAAGATCCCAGGGGATGTCAATCTGCGGGGCTTCTTCCGGGTTTTCTGCCTTTTTCTTTTTTACCTCATAAGACCGGAATCCACGGACGCTCTTGGTCCGGAGAACAACTTCGTCAGTGGCCCGGATGATTTCGGAGCGGATTCGGCTGAAAAAATGAAAGTCGTCGGATTTGGCTCCCAGTTGAGGTTCTTTGATTATTCGGTCAATTGTGCCAAGGCGAAGGTTGTCTTCGGCTGTAATGTTGAGTCTGTGGGCACATTGTTCAACCAGTTCCGGCGGAACTTTTCTGCCCTCTTTGACCCGCCCTTCAATGGCGGCAGCACCTTCCGGGGAAATAACAGAGTAATAGCCATGGGAAAACATTATGCGAAAATCGCTTAAACCCACCGCTTCAGCGCCACCTGACCCACCTTCTGAAATAACCGAAATCATGGGCACCCGCAGCTTGGTCATGGTGTAGAGGTTCCGGGCGATCTGCTGGGCCGCACCGGGATACTCCTCGACCGGATAGGAGCCGGGAGTGAAAATATAGAAATGAATAGGGATGCCTTCGGTCTCAGCCACCTGCATGTAGCGCATGGCCTTTTCATTGCCCCAGGGCTTGCATGACCCGCCGTTGCGGAATTCTTCTCCGTGGCCGACTTCCTGGCCAATGATCATGACCGGGGAAGTATAGGGTTTTTTCTTGATGCGTCGGACGATATTGGCCTTGGCCACAACCATGGCCGGATCGATATTAAATTCTCCTTCACCGCCCAGCTCCGTGTACTCTTCGTACACATTTTCCAGAATATCCTTTAAAGAAAACCGCAACGGAGAGCGGACAATTCGTACCCGCTCCATGGCGCTCAGGCCTTCTTCGCACCGGTCTTCAAGGAAACGGATGGAATCATCAAGCTTTTCGATTCGTTGCCTGAAAAGTTCAGGCTCAACGTCAAAAACAGAGTTTTTGAGCTCCTCGGCCTCATTGCGAAAAGTGGAGAGGTTACCCCAGTCTGCTGTATCCTTGATGTGAATCAGGTAGCCGATTCGCTGGTCTACATCCTGAAGCTGTTTGATAAGATCATTCATAATATATGGAATCGGCCTGGCTTACGACAGGGACCGATAGTTTTTGTTGCTGTTTTGTTGAAAAAAATCGTTTTAAAAAGTTAAAAGCCGGTTCAGGTTTTCCCGAAGATAGTCCAGATTGGTTATAATGGGGCCGCCAGAGCTGTCTTCGCCTTTAATGGTGCTATTGCGAATAAACTCCAGTGCTCTCTCCTTGGCCTGGTCCATGTCTTTTCCCCATACCAGGGCCAGTGCCAGGTTGGGATCGTATTCGCTGGGAATGGGGTAGGGACGGTCCTCAGGTACATGGGAATAGACCACCGACCATTCATACCCGGGCAGGTCAAAACGGGTAATTGTCCCTATCCATGGCGCAAAATCCCGTTGAGTGTTCTCGGCAACGATGCGCAATTCAATACTGGCCCCTTTAAATTCAATATCGGATTGTTCATAGCCCATGGGGTCACCAAGGGCGAGTCGTATCTGTTCCCGCAATAGATTGGGGTGTT
>JALXCX010000478.1 GCA_026990725.1 Desulfobulbaceae bacterium | reverse complement strand
ATTATTCCGATTTATAGCCTCCTCCACCACCAGCCACATTGATGATACCCCGGCAGACCTGTTGTTTATCTATGGTGATGAACCATTCCGGTTATCTTTTTATACGCATCTTGCAGCTTGGCTCATCCACCCTGCTGTTGAACGTAAAAGAGCGGTATTTCCTATAGATAACCTACATAAATCAGCCCTGATCCGGCAGGATCGACCGGATAAAAACTCTCCGGAGTGGGTAAAGGAAATCTACAATGAAAACTGGTATTATTTTGCCAGGCATTGGTGGGGACACACAGCAGGTACTAGCTCCAAGAAAAATATTTTTTCGAGTTTCCTTGCCTGGGCTTGGCAAATAAGAGCCTTTGAAACCCCTTGGGAAATCACACCGGAAGATTTACGCAATTACAAATATCCAGGCGATCCGAAAACATATCAAACTTATCTTAAAAACAAGCAGATAGAGGATAAAGCGTCAAGCTGGAGCGGCAGCGCAAATATGTTCCGGCATGTTCATCAGAAAGAAATTTCTTCACCCCAAGCTGCGTTTCATGGAGAACTGATAAATCCGTTTGCAACTATAGATAATCCTTTTACAAACTGTAGAAAAAAAAAGCATAAAACCCATCGGCTCAGCATCCCGGCCGCCATCCATGAACTGATGATTGACATCCTCTATAGTCCGGATGAGGATGGCTACCCTACTTTTTCCTGGGCAAGAAAAGAAACAACGCCAATGGATATGGTCACAGTTCCTGATCCCATAAATCCCAGGAAACAGATTAAAGTCTGGTGTCCTTCACGGACAACATGCCTGGCAATTTTATTACTCAGCCCTTTTCGCAGGGCACAAGCCAGATGGCTGGACCAGGGATTAATGGACGAATCATGCTATGATTTTTCCACAAAAAGAATTGCCCCTAACCAGCACCCTCTGCGTGATTTTATCTACCCGAACGGAAACACCCATCTACAGCAATATGGGCGAGCCAGCGGGGTGCTTCAGTATTCAACAAACCTCATCCGTGACGAAGAAACCCTCTGCATCTTTGTAAACACCAATAAAACCCAACTCTGGGACGGGCAAAGGATTTCAGGTTTCGAGGTTCCCTGGCCAGATGGTTCTGAATTACTTGCTTCAAAAGATCCCGGCCAGCGGGCAACGGGAAAATGGTTGTCCAGACTGTACAGGGTACTGGAATATCAAATGCAATGGATGGGACGCTACAACCCCAATCCTCATCCATTGTCATTTTTTCATTCCTACGAAGACCGACACCGCCTTGCAAACCTCCCCGAGGTCAAAAAGAGCATACCATGGTTTGTCCCCCTGTTTCGTGACTTGTCACTGAACAAGTATGTGACCGACACCCTGCATGGTCGCCCTTTCCGAACCAGTCCCCCGGTTTCTTACGCAAAAATTGTTCGACTCTATAATCAGGTGGCCGTAGAAGCAGAACAACAGTATGAATCACGCCATAACCGCAAGTTATTCCTGACCGTACCGAACAAAAACGGCACTGGACGCAAATGTAAATTTGACCTGCATTCTCTACGGGTCACCTGGGTTTCCCGGTTATATGAAATGGGCATTCCCATAGAGATCATTTCAGATTGCTTTGTCGGTCATATTACCATAGTCATGACCATTCATTACCTGAAACATGAACTTGCCTTTGTCAGGGAACAGCTTATCGAAGCTGCAGCAAGCCAAAACTATTCCGGGGGCATGGATGCATTATGGGAACGCCTGCAACAAGACGAACAGCCAGAGCGTTTTTTAACCAGCCCCAGATTTCCCGAGCAAATCTCCGGTTTTCTCCCTGATGATTTTGTCGCCACAGTGCCGGTTGAAGGCGGCATCTGCCCAATGGGCGGCCTTGGAAGCCGCTGTGATGAAGGAGGTATCCTTGAGCATTCCCAAAACGACCAGGAGAAAAAGAAGAAAATCAGTTACGGACCAGTGCAGGGCGGCTGTGGCAACTGCCGTTTTTTCCTGACAGGACCTGATTTTATTTTAGACCAGCTCCTGTCCTGCAACGGATTGATGCTGAAAATGCGTGAGCTGGGGAAAAAATCAAAAGAGCTATATTTACAACTTGATGCAATCAACAAAGAGCTGCATTATCTTCCCGACAATGACGTTAGTCAACACATGGAAACCGAAAAATTGACACTGAAAGGACGAATTCATGCCATTGAAGAACTCTTGAAACCATTGTGCATTGAATGGACAAACCGGCATGAAATGTTACTCGAATCCCATGCATTATTAAGGGAATCTGTTGATTCCGGGAATAAACAGTTGACACTCGTCGGCAACGCAAAACTGACTGTGGATGATCTTGCAGTCGAAGATGATTTAACAACAGAATTTGGTTTGGTACGCAACATTATTGAACAGGCAAGACTGGTTGAACGGCAGGGGTATCCCGTGCCGGAAGATGTCGCGATTATCCTCAGAAATTTTATGGATATCATTCTTGATCAACAAGATGTGAAGACACTGTTGTTGCGGATTCCTGACAATAAATACGCAACTCAGGCAGCTTCGGTTTTGGCCGGTTGGCTGTCCGATGAATTTGGTGACGAACAAGTGCAGGATGCCATTGACCGAAAAAATCAATTGCCCATGACCATGCTGCAAAACGAGAAACTTCAACAATTTGCAAACCAGATCATCATAAATTACCGGAAAAAACGCCCTGTGCCTGCTCTCTTTTATGAACAGGATACAAAGGAGAACAAGACATGAACCTTCACCCCGACGATTCTGCTGCCTGTTTCAAACGATTACTTAAGGAGAGTAACAGCCAGAAATTTCATACATCGCTGGAACGGATCAAAAAAGCCTGTGACGGCATAGAAGACATGAAAGGGCTGCTCAATTATTCACGCGTGGCCAAATATAC
>JALXCX010000477.1 GCA_026990725.1 Desulfobulbaceae bacterium | reverse complement strand
GACTGGGAACTGCTGCTGGAATCAAAAATTGACGTGCTCAGTTTCGATGCCTACAGCTTTTTTGATAAATTTGCGCCACAGAAAGAGCAAATAAACAAATACCTTGACCGCGGCTCCATCATTGCCTGGGGCGGCGTTCCCACTGGCAAGGCTGAAGACATTGAAAAAGAAACCGGAGATTCCCTGACCGCACTCTGGGAAAGCCAGGCCAAGCTCCTTACAGGCCCGGGCAGAAATGAGGCTGATCTCCTGCGCCAGACCTTTATTACTCCCAGCTGTGGAACCGGTTCTCTGACCCCGGAACTTGCCGCAAAGGTCCTTGCTCTGACCAAATCCGTCTCTGATAATCTTCGAAACAAGTATCTGGTATAATTTTCCAGCTCACGATGTCTTAAAAACGAAAAAATAACAGGGACATAACAAATACACTTATGCAACAAACAGCCAATTGTCCGATTATTCATTGGCTGCCAGGTTACCTTTTTACTACTCATCTTTACTCATTCTAACGAATACACCACATGGATAAGCAACAAAGTCAACTTCTTAAACAACGCCGGGAAAAAGCGCAGACTCTGGCTGATGCCGGTGTCAATCTGTTCAGCAATTCTTTTAAACATCCCCAGCAGATCATTGATATCCTGCCCAGGGGTGAAGCTCTTGCTCCAGAATCACACGAAGATAATGGCGGAATATACCGGGTCGCCGGGCGCATCATGTCTTTACGAAAATTTGGCAAAGCCGCTTTTTTTCATATTCAGGATGAATCCGGTAAGATCCAGATTTATGCCCGTAAAGACCTGTTGGGCGATGATCAGTTTGCTTTATTCAAGAAATGGGATGTGGGTGATATCGTTGGAGTTGAGGGCAAACTGTTCAAAACCAAGACCGGTGAACTCTCTGTGGAGGCGACCATTCTCCAGATGATCACCAAGTCATTACGGCCCCTTCCGGAAAAATTTCACGGGCTTACCGATGTAGAAACCCGTTACCGCCAGCGCTATGTTGACCTTATAGTCAATCCGGAAGTGCGCGACACCTTTCGCAAGCGGATGGAGATAATCCGCATGATCCGGGATTTTCTGGCCAACCGGGGATTTATGGAAGTCGAAACCCCGATGATGCAGCCGGTTCCGGGCGGCGCAACAGCCAAGCCGTTTAAAACCCATCACAATGCGCTTGATATGGATCTCTTCCTGCGGATTGCGCCGGAACTCTATCTCAAACGTCTTCTTGTTGGCGGCTTTGAAAAAGTCTTTGAAATAAACCGCAACTTTCGCAATGAAGGCTTGTCCACCAGGCATAATCCCGAATTCACAATGCTTGAGTTTTATCAGGCCTATGCCACCTATCACGACCTGATGGATCTGACCGAAGAACTTGTTTCCTGGCTTGCCGCCGAGGTTTCCGGATCTATGGAAATAACCTATCAGGGCACGCCGGTCAATCTATCCCCGCCATGGCGCAGGATGACCATGGAAGAATCGCTTGTTGAGGTCGGCGGTATTGACGCTGAACTCTTAAAAGATGATGCCGCAGTTATGGCACTGGTCAAAGAAAAAGGCATTGAGCTGCAGCCGGAAGCAGGCGTTGGCAAGGCAAAAACCGAATTATTTGAATTGCTGGTCGAAGAAAAACTCATTGACCCCACATTCATCACATCCTATCCAACCGAAGTCTCTCCGCTGGCCCGCAGAAATGAAGAAGACCCTTCAGTGACAGACCGTTTTGAGCTTTTTATTACCGGCCGGGAACTGGCCAATGCTTTTTCTGAACTGAATGACCCAACAGATCAGTATGATAGATTTGCCAGACAGATAGCAGAAAGGGGTGATGATGATGAGATCCATCCTGAGCTTGACCATGACTATGTCAGGGCGCTTGAATACGGCATGCCATCTGCTGCGGGTGAGGGCATAGGCATTGACCGGCTGGTCATGCTGCTCACTGATTCTCCGTCAATCCGGGACGTTATCCTCTTCCCCCACCTAAAGCCCGAGGTAACCGAACCGGTACGACAAAAGAAAAAGAAATAGTCGTTACCAGCACCTACAATACACCTTAACCCCGCAAATCAATGTCCTTTGAACGTTTTGTCAGCTTCCGCTACCTGCGGGCCAAACGCAAACAGAAATTTATTTCCCTGATTTCTGTTATTTCGGTACTTGGCGTTGCTGTCGGCGTTATGGCTCTTATTGTTGTGCTCTCTGTCTATACAGGGTTTACAGAAGGTTTACGTGATCAGATTATCGGCATTAATGCTCATATTCTGGTCCAGGGCTTTGACGGTACAATACAGAATTACAGCCGTCTGCAAAAAAAAGTTGAAACTGTTGACGGGGTTGTTGGCGTGACTCCGTTTATTTACGGCCAGGCCCTTGTTTCCTCCGGTCCCACTTCAACAGGCATTGTTTTGCGTGGCATTGATCCTGCCACTGCCGGCAGGGTCATCAAGCTGGAAAGCCAACTGCTCAACGGCAAACTTGCTGATCTTTCCGCAACGCAATCCCTGCCTGCCATTATTTTAGGCAAAGACCTTGCCGCACAGCTCAGGGTTGGTCAGGATGACAGAATACGCCTTATTTCGCCTAACGGCCCGCTGTCTCCCATGGGCGTTCTCCCGAAAGTGCTGACCTGCCGGGTAGCCGGTATTTTTGAATCCGGCATGTTTGAATATGACTCGACAATGGGATTTATAAGTCTGGCCACAGCCCGCAATCTGAACGGGATGCGTCAAGGGGTTAACGGGCTGGAAGTACGGGTTGATGATGTGGATAACGCAGACAATGTTGCTGCTGCCATACAGCAAAAGATTGGCCGTGGTTTTTCTGTTCGCGACTGGATGAAAATCAATAAAAACCTGTTTGCGGCCCTTAAGCTCGAAAAAATTGGCATTTTCATCGCCCTTGATCT
>JALXCX010000476.1 GCA_026990725.1 Desulfobulbaceae bacterium | reverse complement strand
CGCAGAGCTTCAGCGGAAATTTCTATTTTTTCCCGGTTCAGTCTGGTGGCATTTTTCTGGAGAAAGTGATTAACAAGTGCGGGAATATCATCCACACGCTCTCGCAGCGGCGGCAGGTGGATGTGAATAACATTGAGCCGGTAATAAAGATCTTCCCTGAAGTTTCCTCTTTCAACCTCGTCTTTAAGATCTTTGTTGGTTGCAGCAAGAATGCGGACATCCACATCAAGGGTTGTGTTGCCACCTACACGCTCAAAAGACCGCTCCTGCAGAACTCGTAAAAGTTTTGCCTGCAGTGCGGTGGGCATTTCTCCGATCTCGTCGAGGAAAAGTGTGCCCGAGTTGGCCAGTTCAAACCTGCCTTTTCGCATGGCAACGGCATCTGTAAAGGCTCCTCTTTCATGGCCGAACAACTCACTTTCAAGGAGTGAGTCTGCAAGGGCTGCGCAGTTGACGGAGATAAACGGGGCGTCTTTTCGTTCGCTGAGATTGTGTATGGCTCGGGCAACCAGTTCTTTGCCGGTTCCTGATTCTCCGGTAACAAGAACAGAAGACGGAGTCGGGGCCACTTTTTCTATCAGTTGATAGACGTTGAGCATGTTCCGGTTTTTGCCGATCATGCCGCCAAATCCGGATTTGGGCGTGGCTTCTTTGCGCAGCCGCTGGATTTCCTGAAGCAGCCCGTAATGTTCTACTGCTTTGCTGACAGTTGCCAGCAGCTGCTCGTTGGAAAAAGGTTTGGCAAGATAGGTAAACGCTCCAAGGTGCATGGCTTCGACAGCTTTTTCTACTTCAGCGTATGCCGTGATAAGAATTACCGGCAGGTGCTGGTCAAATTCTTTAAGGCGGGCCAGTAGTTCTATGCCATCCATGCCGGGCATTTTCATATCAGAGATCACCATGTCAAGGTCTGTCTCGCGGGCAACCTTGAGGCCGGAAATGCCGTTGTCCGCGGTAAAAACTTCATAACCTTCTTCACGGAGCAGCTCGGAAAGAACTATCTGGTAATTGGGTTCGTCATCTACAATTAATATCGAATGCATAGGCGTAAGTTTGTAATAAGGATTATGATTTGTCGTTGTATCTGCTACACCGCTTAAAAAGCTCTTCCATTATAGTGTCGGGTGGGCAGATACTATTTTTGCCTCCTGCAAGTCCCGCAGAATGGTGCGGACCGTGATAATCGCTACCTCCGGTTGCCAGTAAATCATATTTTCGGGCCAGGCCCAGCAGTTTTTTTTGCATTATCCTGGTATGGGCAGGGTAATAAATCTCCAGCCCGTCAAGTCGTCGTTCGCAGAGCTCCCGGACAAGCTGTGGTTGTTTTTTCATGGAAGGATCAAGCTGGCCGGGATGGGCCAGAACAGCTATTCCTCCTGCCTGATGTATAATATCAATAGACTCGGCGGCTGTGTAGCTAAAGCGGCGGCACCAGGCAGGTTTATCTTTTCCCAGGTACAACCTGAAGGCATCGTTTACGCTCTGTACATATCCTTTCGCCATGAGCAGTCTCGCAATATGCGGCCTGCCTGTTTGCCCCAGCGGTGATAACCCGGCAACTTCATGACTCGTAATTTCAAGACCAAGTTTTTTGAGTTTTTCCAGAATATGTTGGTTTCTCTCTTTCCGGCCTTGCTGCAGCTGATCAAGCCAGTGACATAAAGCTGGGTTTTCCGGGTCTATGCCATACCCCAGAATGTGGAGAGAGCGACCATGATGTACCGCACTTATTTCCAGCCCACTGATTGTTAAAAGGTTTTTGGCCTGGCCAAGTTTGAGAAATTCGACAACACCTTCAGTCGTATCGTGGTCTGTCAGGGCCAGTCCGGTTAATTGCCGATCTACGGCCAACTGAATCAACTCCGGCAAAGTGGCAGTGCCATCAGAAAAAACAGAATGTATATGAAGGTCTACGCACATAGTTTTTTGCTCAGTAAAATCATAAATTAATGTAACCATAGCAGGTGTATTGCGCAAGCGGCAAAAAAAGTGCGTCATTTTAACTTGATAATAGTATTGATAAGTATTATTATTAAATGAATGATAAATAATTAGGAGCTGCGAATGGACGATACTTTACAACTCAACGAACATCGGATAACAGAGCAACCATATTATTTACCACTTGCCGATGAGGTCGAACTTGCCCAAGCAGCGTATAAAAGCGGTCTGCCACTGTTGCTGAAAGGACCGACGGGTTGCGGAAAAACCCGTTTTATGCAGTATATAGCCTGGAAGCTGGCCCAGCCGCTTGTTACGGTTTCCTGTCATGATGATCTGTCAACATCTGATCTTGTCGGTAGATATTTGATTCGATCCGGTGAAGCCGTCTGGACGGACGGGCCGTTGACTATGGCTGTTCGGGCCGGGGCAATCTGTTATCTGGATGAAATTGTTGAGGCAAGAAAGGATACCACTGTGGTTATCCATCCACTTGCCGACGACCGTCGGGAATTACCGGTTGAGAAAAGGGGCGAGCTGTTAACCGCTCCCCCGGAATTCATGTTGGCTGTTTCGTATAATCCCGGCTATCAGTCCGTGCTGAAAGACCTTAAGCCTTCTACCCGCCAGCGTTTTATCGCGCTGTCTTTTGATTATCCTGATCTTGATCATGAGGCTGAAATTGTCTGCCGGGAAGGTGAGGTTGGTCTGGATCTGGCACGTACTTTAGTGAAACTGGCCCACATGACACGCAGCCTGAAAGATTCCGGTTTACCCGAGGGGGCCTCAACCCGGCTTCTCATTCAGGCCGGCAAGCTCATGGCCCATGGCATAAGTGCGAGAACAGCATGTAAGGTGGCCATTACCGAACCACTGACAGATGATCCTGAATTGCTTGCAGCCATTGAGGAGATGGTCAGCTCTCTACTGTGATTGTTATACACACGCCGCCCCTGGCTCCTGATTTGGTATGC
>JALXCX010000475.1 GCA_026990725.1 Desulfobulbaceae bacterium | reverse complement strand
TTATTTGTCTTGCTTGTTATTTAGCAATTCAGCAATCCTCATTCCGGTATCAAAAGAATCATCATAATAAAACCGGAAGTCGCTAATATGCCTTAAACGCATTCTTTTAGCTACCTGGTGTCGTATACTCGGTGCCAGCTCGTTCAATACTTTTACATTATCCATCTTGCTTTGTTCATCACCATTCAGCACAGTAATATAAATTTTAGCTACGGCTAAATCCTTTGATACAACGACTTCATTAATGGTTATAAAACCTAAGCGGGAATCATTTGTTTCACGTTGCAAGACATAAGCAAGCTCCTTTTGCATTTGCGAAGAGACACGTTCACTGCGCCCATATTCTTTAGCCATTACTCCAGCACTCGTTTAACTTCGACACGTTCAAATACTTCAATCTGGTCTCCATTTTTAATGTCATTGTAGTTTTTCACTCCAATGCCACATTCCATGCCCATTTTAACTTCATTAACATCATCTTTAAAACGACGTAATGACTCGAGTTGTCCTTCATAAATTACCACGTTATCACGCAGTACTCTGATCGGTAAATTGCGTTTAACAATGCCATCAATGACCATACATCCCGCAATAGCACCAATTTTTGGTGATTTAAACACCTCACGTACTTCGGCAAGTCCAACAATTTTCTCTTGTATTTCAGGGGCTAGCATACCACTGAGCGCACGTTTTACTTCGTCTATGGCTTCATAAATAATACTGTAATAATGTAAATCGATACCTTTTTCCTGAATCAGTTTTCTTGCGGTAGCATCAGCACGGACATTAAAGCCCATCAAAATAGCACCTGAGGCCAGGGCTAAATTAGCATCGCCTTCATTAATGCCGCCTACGCCGCCATAAACACATTTAACAGTTACTTCATCATTAGATAATTTAAGTAATGACTCTCTTAATGCTTCTAAGCTTCCCTGTACATCTGTTTTAATTACCAAGTTTAATGTAGAAGTATCTCCTGCCGCCATTTTAGAGAAAACTTCATCCAGTTTTGAGGCTTGTTGTGCAGCATGTTTGCTTGATCTTTTTCTATCTTCTCTGTGTTCTGCCAATTCTTTTGCAGCTTTTTCATTTTGCGCAAAAACAAATTCATCACCCGCTTCCGGTGTTCCTGACAGTCCTAAAATTTCGACGGGTGTTGATGGCCCTGCAATACTTATGGCTTTGCCATTTTCATCAAACATAGCTCTGATTCGGCCATACTCATGGCCACATAATACAATTTGACCTTTTTTCAATGTCCCTTTTTGTATCAGAATGGTTGCAACTGCACCTCTTCCTCGGTCTAATCTGGATTCTATAACAAAACCGGATGCTGCACCCTCAACTGGCGCTTGTAATTCTAAAATTTCAGTTTGCAAAATGAGTGCTTCGATTAATTCATCAATGCCTTCTCCTGTTTTAGCAGAAACTCTAAGGAATTGAGTGTCTCCTCCCCATTCTTCGGGAACTACTTCCAGGGTGGACATTTCTTGCATGACCTTGTCAGGATTGGCTTCGGGCTTATCCATTTTGTTAATAGCAACAATTAAGGGTACGCCTGCTGCTCTGGCATGTTCGACTGCTTCTTTTGTTTGCGGCATAACACCATCATCTGCAGCCACTACCACAATAACAATATCGGTGACTTCGGCTCCCCGTGCACGCATTGCTGTAAAAGCTGCATGTCCTGGTGTATCAAGGAAGGTTACATTGCCATGATCTGTTTTAACCTGATAAGCACCGATATGTTGAGTAATACCACCTGCTTCGCCTGCTGCAACTCGTGTTTCACGAATATGGTCGAGTAGCGAAGTTTTACCATGATCTACATGCCCCATAATGGTAACAATAGGGGCTCTAGGTAAAGTTTTACGGACATCTGTTTCTTTCTGATCAACAACATCTGCCAGCATTTCCTGCTCAAGATCATCGTCACTTTGTAAAATGGGTTTATGTCCCATTTCTTCAACTAAAATGACGGCAGTTTCCTGGTCAATGGTCTGGTTAATAGTTGCCATAATGCCCAGTTTCATCAATTCCTTGATCACTTCTCCGGCTTTAACACTCATTTTTTGTGCTAATTCAGAAACGACTACTGTTTCAGGAATAGTTACATCGCGAACTATTGCTTCAACAGGTTTTTCAAACTGATGCTTTGCATCCAGTTCTGTTGCCAGTTGAATTCTTTTTTGTTTACCTTTTTTTCCTTTTGTTTTCCTGCCCGTACCTGTTGGCATGGCCTGGCCGCGCCCCGGAGCAATCCCTCGTTTTTGTGCTGGAGCTGCTGTGTTTCCAGTAGTTGCGGTTTTATTTCTATTGGCAGCAGCAGAAGCTGTTTGTTTTTTCTTATGTAAAGTTTGCTGTTTTTTAGCAGCCGCTTGCTTTCTTACTTTTGCTGCATTCCTTTCGATAGAGGCTTCTAATCGTGCTTTCTTTTCTATTTCCAGTTTTTTTGCTTTTTCTTCTTCTTCTGAAAGCTTCGGTTCATCAGTAGTTACTTCTTTTTCAGTTGATACTGACTTGGCAGGTGGCTTGTCTTTTGATGCATCAGCATTTTTCACTGATAAGGATTTTTCTGTATTAGTTGTTTCCTGTTCGGTTTCTATTTCAGCCCCCTTTTCTTCTGTATTTGGCTCAATAACAGATTCAACTTTATCCTTTTCGACTTTTTCAGCCTCCAATTCCGCTTTTCGCTTACTTTCTTCTTGCGCTTCTTTAATGTTTTTTTCGTGTTTTTTTCGCTCTTCTTCTTCTAGTGCTATTTGTTTCTTTTGCTCTTCCAGGGCTTTTTTGGCGCGTTCAATTTCTTTTTGTTCTTCACTAATTTCAGAGTTATTACGCTTTATATATGTTTTCTTTTTACGGACTTCAACACTGACTGTTTTTGTGTTTACTCCCGGGGCAGTTGACTGTTTTAG
>JALXCX010000474.1 GCA_026990725.1 Desulfobulbaceae bacterium | reverse complement strand
GTATTTCAATCTACCATACCACGCTATGCCGGTAAACGATTTTGTCATACGTCCGGTCGGAGAATTCAAAATGTTACAGCAACCACAGAACGTGGTCTTACGTAAAATCCTGTCAGACAACAACAATTTTGCCGTAGTGGGGCTGTCGCCAAAGGCAGAGCGGCCCAGCCATCAGGTGGCTGCATATCTTAAGCAGGCCGGTTACAGAATTATTCCTGTCAATCCCGGACAGCAGGAGATTCTTGGTGAAGTGTGTTATCCTGATTTGTTGTCTGTTCCCTGCCCGGTTGATGTCGTGGATGTTTTTCGTCGGGCAGACCTGATAGAACCCATTGTGCGGGATGCGGTTGCCATTGGTGCCAAAGTAATCTGGATGCAACAGGGAATTGTCAACATTAAGGCCGCAAGAATTGCTGAGCAGGCAGGGCTTACGGTTGTCATGGATCGTTGTATTAAGATTGAGCACATGCGTTTTGCCGGTAATAACGCAACAAAAATGTTCCCGGGCTCGAAACTGAAAAAGAACTGAGGAGTTATGGAACCAAAGTTTATTTCCGTGCGTGGAGCACGGATGCATAATCTGAAAAATATATCTGTTGATCTTCCCCGCAATCAACTTGTTGTCTTCACAGGACTGTCCGGTTCCGGCAAGTCGACCCTGGCCTTTGATACCCTGTACGCAGAAGGACAGCGGCGTTACGTGGAGTCGCTGTCGACCTATGCCCGGCAATTTCTAGGACAAATGGACAAGCCGGAGGTCGATCAACTGGAGGGGTTGTCACCGGCCGTTTCAATAGAACAGAAAACAACATCCAATAATCCCCGTTCCACTGTGGGAACAGTGACTGAGATTTATGACCATCTACGACTTCTTTTTGCAAGGGCCGGCCAGCCGCATTGCCCGGAATGTGGTCAACAGATTCGTTCACAATCCATTGAAGACATGGTGAATACCCTGCTTGACCGCGCAGCAGGGGAAAGAGTTATATTGCTCTCTCCTCTGGTAACCCGCAAAAAGGGCCGTCATGAGCAGGTACTGCAAGAATTACGCAGAGATGGTTTTGTCAGGGTTCGGGTGGATGGTGAGATCATTCCTCTTGGTGAAGAGATCAAACTGGTGAAGAATAATCATCACGATATAGAAGTTGTCGTGGATCGTCTGGTGGTAAAAGCAGGTATTCGCCGACGCCTGGACGAATCGGTTTCCACAGCTGTGAACCTCAGCCGGGGAACCATGCTGGCTTTATTTCCGGAGAGCGGCGAAGAGGTCCTTTTTTCAGAAAATGCGGCCTGTCATACTTGTGGAATTTCTGTTCAGGAGGTATCAACTCAGCTTTTTTCCTTTAATAATCCTCAAGGGGCCTGTCCAGAATGCAGCGGCCTGGGAGTGAAACAGTTTATTGATGAATCACTGGTTGTGCCTGATCGCTCTCTTGGCCTTGACCAGGGAGCAGTTGCCCCCTGGTCAAGAAGAAAACTATCTACACACAGCCTGCAGTGGATTCGAGCCCTGGCAAATCATTTTGATTTTGATCCTACCACACCATTTAAGAAACTTCCGGCCAGGGTACAAAAGGCTGTTTTGCACGGGACAGGAAAGACAAAAATTGAATTTCGGCATAATCGCGGCCGCAGGTACCTTGTGTCGAACATCCCTTTTGAAGGGATTATTCCCCGCATGAACAGGCTGTTCCGGGAAACCTCTTCTGGTCGGGTGCGGGAGGAGGTTGGCCGATTTATGAATGAACAGCCTTGTCCTGATTGTCAGGGGGCCCGTCTTAAGCCGGATGCCCTGGCTGTACGAATTGGTCCCTGGAGCATTATGGAGTTGACTAATTTGTCCATCGGCCAACTCATCGAAACCCTGGGCGAAATAGAGTTTACGGGCAGGTATAAGGTTATTGCCTCGCCCATACTCAAGGAAATTCTGGAGCGCCTCAGATTTTTACAGGGTGTTGGCCTGGGCTACCTGTCGCTTGATCGAAAGGCTGGAACCCTTTCCGGCGGGGAAGCCCAGAGAATCAGACTGGCCTCGCAGATTGGTTCCCGGCTGGCTGGGGTCCTGTATATTCTTGATGAACCAAGCATTGGCCTGCACCAGCGTGATAATAACAAGCTTATTCAAACTCTGATCAGCCTTCGTGATCTTGGCAACTCTGTCATTGTGGTTGAGCACGACACTGAGACGATTGCCACTGCGGACCATGTTCTCGATATTGGACCGGGGGCCGGAGTCCATGGTGGCGAGATTTTATATTCAGGCCCGGTTGCCGGACTTTTGGGTTGCAGTGAGTCGCTTACCGGGGGGTATCTCTCTGGCAGGCTGAGTATTCCCGTACCTGTAACCCGCCGGAAGATTCGAAAGGGAGCGCAATATGGTCTGAAAGTGAAGCGCGCAACAGTTAACAATTTAAAGAACCTGTCGGTACGTTTCCCGCTGGGTGTGATGACCTGTGTAACAGGAGTTTCCGGATCAGGAAAAAGCTCGCTTGTTATTGAGACGCTTTTTAATGAGGCCCGCCGTTTTCTACAGGAGGGAGCAACAGGCACAAGCCCTCTGAGCGGACTGAACAATATTGACAAGGTTATAGATATAGACCAGAGCCCCATAGGCCGAACGCCAAGATCAAACCCTGCCACCTATACCGGTGTACTAACGCCAATTCGTGAACTGCTTGCTCGGCTTCCGGAATCCAGGTCCCGGGGCTACAAGATTGGTCGTTTCAGTTTTAATATAAAAGGAGGCCGTTGCGAGTCCTGCGAGGGAGACGGGGTGATCAAAATAGCCATGCATTTTCTGCCGGATATTTATGTGACCTGTGAACGCTGCCAGGGAAAACGGTATAATCGTGAGACATTGGAAATTAAGTATCGAGGAAAGAATATTGCTGATATTCTGGCCATGACAGTCGAGGAGGCCCTGGATTTTTTCAAGAATATTCCCCCCATAAAGAATCGGCTGCAAACGGTTTTTGATGTAGGTCTTGGCTACATTACTCTTGGTCAATCCTCTGTTACACTTTCGGGCGGAGAGGCGCAGCGGGTTAAACTTGCCCGGGAGTTAAGCAAGCGTTCAACCGGCCGTACACTCTATATTCTTGACGAGCCGACCACAGGATTACATCCCGCAGACATCAAACATCTTCTTGAAGTCCTTGGTCGTCTGGTGGACACCGGCAATACGGTTGTGGTTATTGAACATAATCTGGACGTTATAAAAACAGCAGATTATATTCTCGACATAGGTCCTGAAGGGGGAGATGGTGGTGGAACTCTTATTGCCTCCGGAACACCTGAAGATGTGGCTAGAGTCAAAGGGTCGTACACTGGCATGTTTTTGAAGCAGACATTGGAGCAGGGGAGTTGAAAAATAAGTTGAGTTATTTTTTTATGCCAGGGTTGTAATATCTGGTATTGTTCTCCCTGGAAATGTTTTCCAAACAGAGAGAATTAAATAAACAGCAGCTGCCTGCTTGCTGGCAGCTGACAACCAATACCTCAGACTAAAAAGGAATGTGATATGACAGCAGAAAATACTGACCAGCAGGAAGCTCCTGTCTTCCGTATGCAGAAGATGTATATTAAAGATTTGTCTTTTGAGAGTCCTAACGCGCCTGGTATCTTTATTGCTCAGGGTCAGGAGCCCAAAGTCGATTTTAACCTCAGGCTAAGTAATCAAAAGGTAGATGATGACCATTATGAGGTGACCATTGCACTAACCGCAAAGATTCTTGATCAAAAATCGGACGACACGGTTATGTTTGTGGTCGAATTGGAACATGCGGCAGTATTTTTGTTAAAAAATATCCCAACAGAGCATCTGCAACGGGTTATGGCAGTAGACTGCCCACTTATGCTTTTTCCCTTTACTCGCCAGATTACATCTCAGGTCTCTGTAGATGGCGGTTTCATGCCTTTTCTGATGGAACCGATTAACTTTGTAGCCCTGTATGAGAATGCCCAGAAAGAGAAATCAAAGCAGAATTAACAGGTTGTCCGTTGTCCGGGAAGGGATAAGGGCTTCCCAAAGCTGTATACATAAAAACCCCCTTCCGGCTGGGACGCTGGAAGGGGGTTTTTATGTGAAGTAAAAAATGTCGAATTAATGAATTATAATGTCGTCTCGACAAAGTTATTCATCAATGATGTTGTTGCCTGGGTTATGGCTTTATCAAACAGGGTATCATATTGACGATCCGCCAGGATAGATTCCGGAGCGACTTTCACGTCAATTCGATTGGTCCAGACAACATTTCCGCTATAAGCATCCTGAATCCAGATGCGCATCTGGACAACAGCCTGATCGACCTGGCCACTGTGGCGGGCAACCTTACCGACTCCGGCCCCGACAATACCCCACAAGACAGTATTGACGCCAACCCCATTTGATCCAAAGAAAGCGTCATGGGCACTGCCTCTGGTCCAGGGACCTTCAACATTATAACCGATCAAGGAGCCGTAAGTACCACCGGCAACCATATTTCCCCATTCATCATACTTATCTGAATCTGCAAAACCAAAGGCTATCTGGTCGGTAGAGCCGATAACAAAAGGAACTATCCCTCGTTTCCAGGGAGCCCAAGTGTGTTCCTGGCGGGTTTTAAACTCCAGAATTCTCCCCCGGATGACATAATCGGCACCAAATTGACGCGCTATTTTTTTAATATTTTGTCGTGTCAGTCCATGGGTACCGGGACTTGCTGCCACCGTCTGGTGCTTTCCGGCGTTTTGTACGTTAATATATTGTTGAATTTTATTTCTCATTACCCCGGACCAGTCAGTATCTTGGAGTTCAAAGGACAGTGAGGTGGTCCGGCCTTCGTCGTAAGAAGCCAGTTTGATGATCTGCTCATCAACTAGGTAATGGAAAACATCTTCCTGCACAGGAAGACTAAAACCATTACTGACCAACTGGTCAGTTAAGGCCTCGGTGATTGCCATGTTGCGTCGATGTGATGATTCAAGATCATCAGAGTAACTATAATCGGCAAAAGGAAGAATAACCGCAGTCATTCCCTTCCCTGGTGCATCTGCCGGTGCTTTTACCGGAGTTTTCAGGGTTTCAACAGTTGTCTGACCGCAACCGGCTATCAATCCAGTCAACAGCAGTCCAGTGATTATATGTCTGATTACTTTCATACGTTCTCTCCCGAACAAAATGTAATGGTCTCTCTATAAGACGTAATTTGTAAATAGTTTATATGATTCGTGGCCTGAGGAGAATAATCAACTCTCGTTTAATCATCTTTTTAGTTTCATATCCCGTCAAATATTTGAGCACGGGAACATCAGAAAGTCCGGGAAACAGATTGTTTCCCTCTTTAGATTCCACCGTGCTGATAAGACCGCCAATGACAAGCATCTCTCCGTCTTTCACCTTGACCATTGTACTCATTTCCCGCAAGTTGATAATTGGTAGCCCAACTTCGCCCAAACCAACTTGTCTGTACTCTATAGGTTCTTCAAGAACAGAGGTAACAGGAACAAGATTCATGATAATTTCATTATCATCACGTATAACGGGGGTCAAGGTAAGGCCAACGCCAGAGAGAATACGTTCTGTATTGACTGTATAAGTCGTTGATTTGTTATCTCCTTTGCCATCGACTGTCGCTTCGATACTGTCAACATATGTGACATTTCTGCCAACAGTAATCAGGGCTGGCTGACCATTCATTACACTGAGTTTTGGGTTGGAAAGGATCGTGGTATTTCCCTGTTCACTTAAGGCATGGAGGAAATTAGCAAAATTAAAACTAGCCAGTGATAGAGCACCACTAGCCGCATTGGATGCTGATCCAGTAATATTAGTCAAAACGGTTGCAACAGAGGCCAGGCTACTATCTCGGGCAGATCTTGCCAGCGAGGTCACGGTGGAGTCGAGAGAAGAATTCCGTGTACTGCCGTCAGCACTTTCTCTTACTGCATCAACGCCATCGTTCGTATTGGAAGTGCTGTTTTCAGAGGTCTGGCTACTTTTTCCTACATTTTGTTTATCGACAGAGCTTGCGAGACTATTGCCAAAAGTACTTGTGACAGAATTTCTTTCACCTGTAGTTTTACCATATGATTGGCCGAAGCCAAGCCCACCACCGGCAAAAGACAAACTTTTCAACAAAAGGTTCCAGTCAATCCCCAAAGTTGAGTTATCGGTCAGTTGTACTTCGATAATCTTGGCTTCAATAGTAACCTGTTTGTACAGCTCGTGCTTCACTGTTGCAAGGTATTCTGAAATTCGTTTTTGAAGAGGTCTCGGCGCGTTAACAGTGATAAGGCCTACTGGCTTATCGATGGTATAGCTGTTACCGGATGTTGATGTCTGACGTGTCGGTGCCTCTACTACATCAGCAGCACCAGTCGATTTTACTTCGCCGTCTTTTTTGGGAGGAGAATCTTCTGTCGCTGCCTGAGCCGCTTCCGTTGTCGACCATGTCGCTATAATGGCATCAAGATTTTCTTTGATATTTTTCCAAATATCAAATTCATTTTCTTTGCTGTCAAGCTTGATGGTTCCTTCAACACTTGATCCTTCATCACCACTGCCCAGAACGTTACCACCGGTAGCTGTCTCATAGGTCTGCTTGGTGAACGGCATTGCGACATGATAAACTTTTGTTTCTTTGTATTTTATGATGATGGTAGAGCCCTTGACCTCGTGATAATAATCGACCTGGCGTAACAGGTTATCAATGGCTTCCGAGTAGTCGTCGCTGGCACTGATATCTACGTCAACAAGAACATTCTGATCAACATCACTGGCCCAGCTGACACTCATGCCTTTCAGGCTGGCAAGTCGTTTCATGATGTCCCAAAGCGGCTGAGGCCCCTTTGTTGAACGGATATTTGCCCCTACTTTTATTTTATACTCAAGGGTATCAGTATCATCTTTATTCTCAGAAACCTTATCATTGACAGTTAAATACCCAGGTGTCTGATAGCGAACAGGTAACTGTGCCGGTTCAGGGGGCTTCTCATCAATAGCTTTGGCGATTAGTTTTTCCGTTGTCGCAGGTTTCTTGTTTTGCGTATCCTGTGGCTGGACACAAGATGTCAGCATCATGCACGATGCGGCAAGAGAAAAGCTAAGTACATAGAACGTTAATTTCATTTTTTGTTTTTCCTCGATATGCGGTGGAATCAGCTTGCCTGTATTAACGGGTTTTGGCCCTGTTTTTTATAAATTTCTTAAGATCACCCGGTACCTGAAACCCGGCATACAAAATGGCTTTATATGAATTAGTAGCCGCATCAACTTCACCCATTTTGTCTAGGATTCGAGCTCGTGCAACCATTGAGGTCAGATTTGGTCCGAATAATTTATCATGTTTTTCCAAAAGCTTTGCAGCTGCAGCATATTGGCGTTGTTTCTCGCTGAAGGCGGCATAGCTCAGCAGAGCCTCTTCGGTCGGTTTGCCAACATGTATACTTTGATCAAAGTATTGCTGAGCGGCACGATTTTCCTGCATATTGGCATTCGCAATTGCCGCGTTGAGAGCAGCACTTGTGTTCTTTTTGTCCAGAGACAAGGCCTTGTCTGCAAAGTATGCTGCTTTTGCATTCTGACGAAGCTGAACCAGATATAATGCTGCTATTTTATTTGCAAGTCGCGCGTTTTTAGGCCAGAGTTTGAATGCTTTTTCATAGAGTTGAATTGCCGTTTCAGCATTTCCTTTTTTCTCTGCCTTTCGTCCTTGGGCGATGACTTTTTTTGCTTCAACAATTTCAGGTGGAATATTCTCCTGTTGCTGAATAACCAGAGATTCCTGAACAGCCATTTCCTCATCAGCTTCAAAGCTTAAATTATCCTCTGCGCGTTCAGGCCAGTTAAACTCTTTTGCTTTTGAGTGGATAACAATGGTGTTGAAACGTTCTTCTTTGGCGAGGTCTTTGAGATTGAGTATGATGTCCAGGGCAAAATCCCATGGAACATCGTCCAGTGCAAGGGTTAGCGAACCGCTAACCGATTCGTCGACCACAATGTTTACACCACTGACATCACGTAACAGGCGGAAAACATTATGCAGGTCAATTTTATAAAAATCTACTGTTATATGCTCCTTGTTGTAGCCGGAAAAATTGAAATTATCTTTCATGGCAGTGGCTGCATCTTTGGCGGCCTCAACTCTACCTGCCTTCATTGGGTCCACTGCCGGTAGTTGACTTGCTATTGACGGCATTTGCTGCGTAGGGCTTGTCACTAGTTCTTTTTGGGCACTGTTATTGACAGCACCTGCTACTTTGACAGGTTTGGCCTGGCTAGAATCAGTTTTTTTCACAAAGTCTTTTATCAGAATATTTATATCATTGTTTTTTTCCTGAGTGACAAAGGCGTGAGATTGATCCAGAGTAAATGTAAAACGTGTTGTGGCTGGTTGGACATCTGCTATAGCCTGTGTTGCAACCGTAACCTTGAGGTCTGCCGGTAAGGACATCTTGTCCTGAGGCGGAGCAGCCGCATTGGCGACATCAACAACGATACGAGCTGGTTTGAACAATTCAAAAACAGAGTAGGTTGGCGCAGTGGAACCATGAATTGAAAGAGTCAGATCGTTACCTGCTATATGGGCCGTGACGCTACTAACGATGTTTTTTGCATCATTATTCTCGGTTGCCCTGACGGTTGACAAGTTTGTTAACAGCAAACATGCGATAACAGTACAAAAACAATAGTACAGCTTGACGCGGTTGCTGTGGCTAAATGAAACTAAATGAAGCATGTTTATTTATCTCCCTCTTTGTTCAGGCGCATTACAATTTTATTCTCAAGTTTTCTTCCGGCCCTTGTGTGAGCCGTTTCCAAAACAGTGACTTGTTCTTCGGTAATAGCATGGACAACCCCACGTTTGCCTATCGGCATGCCTTCTTTGAGCACATAGCCCTTGCCCGTGACATCTTCAACCATTGCCAGAGCCCGGTTATTAGCAAACATGACCGCAACGAGCGTGAGTTGACCAGGTTCAAATTTTCGCATACCTGTTAACTCGACATCGTCATCGACTATATCATCGGCCCCTATTTTTTGGGTGGCTACCTGTTTTGATATAAAAGGAAGAAAAGGATCTGGACGACCTTCCAGCTGGTATTCAAAAACCTTGCTGGCGTTGGGCTGATCGGCTTGATTTATCTGGCTTTTAAGCCCTTCAGTGCTCCCAGAAACAGACCATGGTGCAACGAGAAGAAACCCTCCCAGAAACAATGCCAAACAACACGAATTCATTTTTATGATATGTTCCATGCCGGCAGTCCTATTTCTTACCTTTCTTTTTTTTACCATCAGTCTTGCTGACCTGGGTGTTGGTGAATCGATAAGTCACCAGCCGACAACTTGAGTTTAAGAGCATTTCTCCGCCTTCTTTTGCAGGTGAGCCCATATTAATATTGTCTACAGTGACTATTCGATCAAGTTTACTCACTTGATCAAGAAAATACCCCATGTTATGGTAGGGACCACGAATTTTTATATCCACAGGGATTTCGGCATAAAAATCTTTAGGTTGTTCCTGGGCAGGTTTAAAGGAAAGAAAATCCAGGCCAGCGCCTTTTCCAAGATCAGAAATATTGCGTAATAAGTTAGGGATCTCCTTTTGCTTGGGTAGAACAATTGCGGTTTCTGCAAATCGTTTTTCTGCCTCTTCCACTTCATCTTTGTATTTCTGTAAGTTTTTTGCAGCGGTTTGCGCAAGCTTAACCTCTTGTTCAAGCGTTATTCGTTGTTGCTCAAATCCTGTGATAC
>JALXCX010000473.1 GCA_026990725.1 Desulfobulbaceae bacterium | reverse complement strand
ACAAGCATTATTTCATCCCGGTCATCATCGTTTTCCGCAGCCTTAATGACCTGATAATCAAGATACACATCTTCGATGTCAAATGGAATGTATTGTTCGGCCTCCTCAGCAATGTATTCAGAAAGATCGTCATCGCTCATGCTTTCAAGATTGATTTTTTTCACGATGACTGAATAGCCCGAAATGGAAATACCTACACGCTTGTTTTTGATTTTGAGATTTTTAAAAAGCTCTGCGAGGGCTTTGGCAACTTCTTCAGGATCCTGCAGGACTCCGTCCTCCACGCATCCTTCAGGTAAAGAAGCACTGCCGAGACTGATCAACTGGTGCGTGTTGCCAGATTTTTGGAGCTGGCAGATTTTAACTGCGTGCGATCCTATATCAACTCCGACAATGAGATTTCCTTTTTTAGCCATGCTGTCTTTTGTAGAGTTTTACGTTTATCTGTATTCTCGAACCCGTCAGGCTGTCTAACGAGCTAAGTATAAAAATTTGTACATATATTCATATAAGGTCACAAAAAAAAAACTTTGTCAAGCAAACCGTGTTATTTTTTTTACAATTCTTGTTTAGAAAACAGGAGGATATCATTATAGTTAGCAGGGGGCATACAATATATTGTGGTTTAGGAGTAATTTCAGGCATATTTTGTGTGTTTAAGGAATGGTTATTCAGCAAAATGACCTTGAAGTTTTCAGTGCATTCGGATAGTTTTTGAATGTTTATCTCTCTTTTATATATACAAAGGCAGGATGTATGCAGTATTTACAAAGCAGAAAAAAGAAGTCTTCCGGGCGCGAGACAATAGAAGCTATTATTATTGCTCTTGTTTTAGCCCTGTTCATTCGTACTTTTATTGTTCAGGCCTTTAAAATACCTTCCGGATCAATGTTGCCAACGCTTCAAATTGGTGATCATATCCTGGTTAATAAGTTCCGTTATGGCGTAAAAATACCATTTTCCGGTAAAATTCTTATTCCCATTTCTTCGCCCAAGACAAATGACATCGTTGTCTTCAAGTTTCCCCGTGATCCCAGCCTTGATTATATTAAAAGGGTGATTGCCGTTGCTGGCGATACTGTTGAGATGCGGGATAAGCATGTATATCTTAACGGGAAACCCTTTGACGATAAATATGGGGTTTATTCTGATTTTCGTGTCCAGCCGGCTTCTGCAGGGCCACGAGATAATTTTGGCCCTGTAACTGTTCCGGAGGATCATATCTTTGTTATGGGTGATAATCGGGACAACTCGTTTGATGGTCGTTTCTGGGGTTTCGTTTCCTTGAAGGCTGTTCGTGGAAAGGCGTTTTTGGTGTACTGGTCATGGGATGTACGTAAACCTTTTTTTTCTGTTGACCGATTTACTTCTGTTCGCTGGAATAGAATCGGCCATATCCTCCACTAATTTCCGATAACATGGCTACTGAATATTTTTTTTCTCATCGCCATATTCTGGGGATAGATCATTTATCAGTTGATGATATTGACCACATTTTAAATACTGCAGAATCTTTTAAGGAAATTTCTGCCCGGCCTATCAAAAAGGTGCCAACTCTTCGCGGTAACACCATTATCAACCTTTTTTTTGAACCTTCCACCCGCACTAAACTTTCCTTTGAAGTGGCTGCCAAGCGTATGAGTGCAGATACCTTTGGTATTTCTGCATCCACAAGCTCGGCAACAAAAGGGGAAACCCTGATAGACACGGCTCGAAATATCGCGGCTATGCATCCCGACATTATTATTATCCGGCATTCCTTTTCGGGTTCACCTCATCTGCTTTCCCGCCACGTGAATGCTGCAGTTATTAATGCTGGTGACGGCACCCATGAGCATCCTTCACAGGGGTTGCTTGACATGCTGACCGTCCGGGAGCACAAGGGACGGCTTGACGGCCTGAAGATTGCCATCATCGGTGACATCCTGCATAGCCGAGTTGCGCATTCAGATATACTTGGTTTTTCCAGAATGGGATCAGAGGTCTTTGTTTATGGGCCGGCAACACTCATTCCGATGGATCTGGATACACTTGGAGCGACAGTTTGTTCTAGCCTTCAAGAGGTCGTTGAGGATGCGGATGTCGTGATGACCCTGCGGATTCAGAAAGAACGGCAGGATGACCCGCTTATACCATCTTTTCGGGAGTATGCCCTGCAATATGGAGTAACAAGGCAGGTTGCCTCATGGGCAAAGCCTGATGCTCTGATCATGCATCCGGGGCCTATAAACAGAGGTATCGAGTTGATGCCCGACGTTGCCGACGGGCCCAGATCCGTTATTCTTGAACAGGTGACCAATGGTGTTGCTGTTCGTATGGCGCTGTTATATCTGGTCATGGGGAACAGTTAGGGGCGCACAATAATTGAGTCGTCGGTTCAGGGGAGCTGGCTGGCGTTGTTTTTGCTGTAAACATCAAGTAAGGATTCCTGGGCTCAAATTTTAAGAGAGGCAAGGCATGTCAGATTCTCTGATTATCAAAAATGGTCGTATTATTGACCCGATAAATACAGTGGATGCACAGGGTGATTTGCTGATTATCGACGGGAAGATAGCAGATTCTTCAGCCGGAGTTCCTGCGGATGCGGAGGTCGTGGACGCCAGGGATTGCTGGGTTGTTCCCGGGCTGATAGATATGCATGTCCATTTGCGCGAGCCCGGCGAGGAGTATAAAGAAGATATTCTCTCCGGCACAAGAGCTGCCGCATCTGGTGGATTTACAGGTGTTGCCTGTATGCCAAATACCAGTCCGGTAAATGATTGTCGGGCTGTGACCAGCATGATTCGCACCCGGGCCGAGCACGGAGCCTGCCGGGTCTACCCGGTGGGGGCAATCAGCAAAAAAAGCCGGGGAGAAAGCCTTGCCGAGTTTGGCGAGATGGCCGAGGCCGGTATTGTTGCGGTCAGCGACGATGGTCTGCCGGTTCAGAACAGCCAGCTTATGCGCCGGGCATTGGAGTATGCCGGTGATTTTGATTTACCGGTGATTTCCCACAGTGAAGAGCCCTCGCTCAGCCGTGGAGTCATGAATGAGGGTGAGGTCTCAACCCGGCTTGGGCTCAAGGGGATCCCGTCTGCAGCTGAGTCCATCATGGTATATAGGGAAATAGCTTTAGCTGAGTATACCAAAAAGAGGGTGCATATTGCCCATGTCAGTACGGCGATGAGTACGGATCTTATTCGATCAGCTAAGGCAAGAGGTGTTCGGGTCACAGCTGAAACCACTCCTCATTATTTCACTCTCACAGATGAAGCTGTTGCAGGCTATGACACCAACGCCAAAATGAACCCGCCTCTGCGCAGCGAACAGGACCGCCAGGCAATTCGTCAGGGTCTTGCTGATGGAACATTTGATGCCATTGCCACCGATCATGCTCCTCATTCCATTTTAGAAAAAGAGGTCGAGTTTGACCGGGCCATGAATGGAATTATCGGTCTGGAAACATCGTTGCCTCTTTCGTTGGCCCTGGTACGAGACGGTGTACTGGATGAACAGCGGTTAATTGAACTGATGTCGGTGAATCCCGCCGGAATTCTTGGTCTTGCTGCCGGAAGCCTCAGTGTCGGTGCTTCGGCCGATGTGACAGTCATTGACCCGGAAATTGCTTTTACCTATACGGAAGATCAGGTCGTTTCCAAGAGTAAGAATTCCCCTTTTCTTGGCTGGAAACTGCAGGGCAGGGCGATACTGACTGTCCTGGCGGGGCGGGTTATGTATAATCTGCGCGGAAAGCCCCGGTTTCCGGGTTCATTGGCGGGCAGATAAGAATTAATCGGCGGGCGATTCTCTTATCGCCGGTTTCAGGGCTTCCCCCTGTTTTATAAAGCGTCACGACAAAGAGATATCTTGCCGGTAAGAGTTACGCTTTCAGGCTGGACATTCGCTCTGTAGACAAGCACCTTTACCCCTTTCTGTTGCACCTCGCTCAACGTTTTGGCATACAAAGGGTCGATTTCTAGGGCGGGACGGAAGCAGTCGCCGTCAGCCCGCTGCACGCAAAAAAGCACAGCAGCCCTTACCCCATTTTTGAGCAGGTGCTCCAGCTCCAGCAGATGTTTCGTGCCCCGTGCGGTGACTGCGTCGGGAAACATGGCCGTTTTATCTTCCACAAGAGAGCAGTTTTTTACTTCTATATACGCTGGCCCGTTTTCAGTCTGTATCAAAAAATCAAGCCGGCTCTTCTCTGAAACTTTAACTTCTGCCTGCACCGAAGTGATTTTTCCAAAATCATCAATAAGGCCATTTTCAAGAGCTTCCCGGACAATATGGTTGGTCATGGCAGTGTTGACCCCAATCCAGACGCCATTATTTTCTACCATTTCCAGAGTCCAGGCGTATTTTCGATTTTTATTTTCAGATTTTGACAAAATGACACGGCTGCCAGGTACGGCGCATCCCCTCATGGAACCGGAATTGGGACAATGTACTGTGAGTTTGCTTCCGTCGGACAGGGTAATGTCTGCGAGGAAGCGTTTGTAACGTTTGATCAATATGCCGGGTTGTCGTGTCCTGGGAAGAAGCATAGGTTAAATTCTTATTTGGTATCGGTTTAATCTTTCAGCAGAGTTAAATTTCGTTTATACTAATATAATTTTTGAAAATGTCTATTTTGAGTTTTTTTACTACCCTCTCTGCGAGAACTTGTGAGGCCAACATTGGCAGAAGGCCACCCGCAGATTACTCGGGCCAGAGCGGAAAAGATTTTATTGTAAAGGAGAAACAAAACCATGAAACTAGGACTCAACGGCCTTGGCAGAATCGGTAAACTTTCGCTCTGGCATCATGTTTCCCGGCAGTATTTTTCCGAGATTGTCGTCAATCTCGGACGTCAGGTGGGTACAGGTCTTGAAGATATCGCGGCAACCATTGAAAAAGATTCAAGTTACGGCCGTCTTGCAACCTACCTGCACGGGCATAAGGGGGGGCGGGTTATAGAAAACCTGAATGAAGCCGCCGGAACCATGACGATAAACGGGATTCCGGTGACAGTGCTTCGTGAGGCCAGAAATCCCAAGGATATAAAATGGCAGGAAAACGGGGTTCGCATAGTTGCCGATACGACAGGTGTCTTTAAAGATCCCACCACAGACGCAGAAGAAGGCTGGGGCTCGGTTCGGGGGCATCTGCAGGCCGGGGCAGAGAAAGTTATGGTGTCAGCGCCTTTTAAAATCAAATCAAAAGGCATTGATCTGCCAGATGACGCCATTACCACCGTAATGGGTATTAATGATGATGATTATAAACCGGAGCAGCATTCCATTATTTCTGCGGCCTCCTGCACGACAACCTGTTTGTCCTATATGATCAAGCCGCTGATGGATCATTTCGGCGCCGGGCGGATGATGTCTGCTTCAATGGTGACAGTCCATGCCGCAACAGGCAGTCAGAAGGTGCTCGACAGTGTACCTAAGGCCGGTGTGACCGATCTGCGTAAAAATCGTTCAATTATTAATAATATTATTCTGACCACGACAGGGGCTGCCAAAGCCTTGGCCCTGGTCATTCCCGAGATGAAATCCATCGGTTTTATTGCCGAGTCCGTGCGAGTACCGACGTCAACCGGTTCGTTGATTGTGCTGGTTCTTAACCTGCAGGATGATCTGGCAAAACCCATCAAGCGTGATCTGATCAATAGTATTTACAAGGATTACGCAGGTTCAAGCAAGTATCTGGAATATGCTGCCGGCCAGAATGTTTCTTCAGATATTGTTGGTACGCCCGAGGCCGCCGCAGTTATTGAGTCCACCGAAACCCACACGCGCACAGCTTCTATCAGTGTTAATCTTGATCAGATCAAGACGTGTAATTTTAAACCCGGCGATGTCCCGCCTGTTCTTGAAGTTCCGGTTACCCAGGCAGTTATTTATGGCTGGTACGACAATGAATTGGGCAGTTATACCAATATGCTTGGAGACCTGACCGTTTCTGTGGCTGAACGGATGGTTTGATAGTCCGGCAGGCTCTGGCAGCAGATCTGCCGGGGATTCTTGCCGTGGAAAGAGAGGGGATGCCTGCTCCCTGGTCCAGGCATCTTCTGGAGGCGGAGATTTTTCATCCTGCGGCCCGATTGTTTGTCGCCGGAAAGGACGATAACTGTACGGGCTACATCTCCTTCAGGCTCAATCCTCCAGAAGCAGAATTGCTCCGTCTGGTAGTGGCAACTGCCAATCGTCGTCATGGAATTGGCAGGAACCTTCTTGAATCAGGCCTGAAAAATCTTACCGGCTGTGGGGCGAGGGTTTGTTTTCTTGAAGTACGTCAGTCAAATATTGCGGCTCTGGCTTTATATACTCGTTCGGGATTCAGGAAAATCGGTACCCGACCCGGCTATTATCACAGTCCGCAGGAAGATGCTGTTGTTATGCAATATGAAATGAACGAATTGCCGGAGGAAGAATGAAAACAATTCGGGAACTGGACCTGGCAGGAAAGCGGTTGTTGATTCGGGTGGACTTTAACGTACCCAGGGATGAAAGCGGAACCATCACTGATGATCTGCGTATTCGAACCGTCCTGCCCACAATTGAATACGCCCTTGAGCAAGAGGCAAAAGTTATCCTCTGTTCGCATATGGGACGCCCCAAGGGGCAGAGGGTAGAGCAATACTCTCTTAAACCTGTTGCAAAGTATTTATCTGATATTCTGGGAAAAGATGTGACTTTAGCCCCGGATTGCATAGGTCCTGAAACAGAATCTGTTGTCTCGGCAATGCAAAATGGTGACGTGGTACTGCTTGAGAATCTCCGTTTTCATGCCCAGGAACAGGAAAATGATCAGGAATTTGCGCGGGAGCTTTCCCGGCTGGCTGATGTTTATGTAAATAATGCGTTTGCTGTTTCTCATCGGGCACATGCTTCGGTTGTTGGTGTTCCTGCGTATTGCCGGGAAAAGGCGGCAGGTTTTTTACTTCAGAAAGAAATGGATTATTTCCACCGTTCAATTGACAACCCTGTTCGTCCTCTGGTGGCCATTGTCGGTGGGGCAAAAGTCTCAAGCAAGCTGGGCGCGCTAAAAAATATGCTTGATAAAGTGGACTGTATGCTGATTGGTGGTGCCATGGCCAATACTTTTCTTAAAAGCCAGGGGTATGCAGTGGGGCAGTCCAAGGTTGAGAATGACCTGTTAGACGATGCCCGGGAATTGTTAGACACGGCTTCGCAAATAGGGGTAAAGATTTATCTTCCTGTTGATGTCATTGCCGCAGAGAGCTTTTCAGCTGACGCGGTGAACAAGCAGGTAACGATTCAGGATATTCCGGAAAACTGGATGGCTCTGGATGTCGGTCCGGCAACAGTGATCTGTTTTACAGAAGTTCTGGCCGAGGCACGTACAATAATCTGGAACGGCCCCATGGGGGCTTTTGAACTGGACGCCTTTGCCCGGGGGACTATGGCCCTGGCCCACGCTGTTGGTGCGGCTCACGCATTGAGCATTACCGGCGGCGGAGATTCAAACGCTGCTGTGAAAAAATCTGGAGAGGCAGAGAATATTTCGTACATGTCCACGGGCGGCGGTGCGTTTCTTATGCTGATGGAAGGCAAGGAGTTGCCGGGCGTTGTTGCCCTGGAAGCGTAATTCTGATGTATCTCGTAAAAGGAGATTGAGAATGGCAAGAACACCGTTGATTGCAGGAAACTGGAAGATGTATCTTTCGCTGGCCGAATCGGTCGCTCTTGGTCAGGCCGTGGCCGCGTCCTGTGCCGGATTGACAGATCGGGAAGTGATGATTGCTCCAACCTGTGCTGTTTTGTCAACAGTTGCCGGAGCCATTGCCGACTCACCCGTTATTCTGGCGGCACAGAATGTGGCCTGGGAACAAGAAGGCGCTTTTACAGGTGAGAGTTCGCCGGTCACATTGAAAGATATTGGCGTGAGCATGGCGATTCTTGGCCATTCAGAGCGTCGGCACGTTTTTTATGAAACAGATGAAATGGTCAATCAGCGCCTTTTGGGTGCCCTGGATTTTGGTTTGAAACCTATACTCTGCGTGGGTGAACTTCTTGAGGATCGTGAGCAGGGGCAAACATTTGAAGTTGTTCAGAAACAGTTGAGTAAAGGGTTGCAGGGAGTTACGGCCAAACAGCTTGAGCAGGTGGTTGTCGCCTATGAACCTGTCTGGGCGATAGGTACCGGGAAAACGGCCAGTAAGGAACAGGCTCAGGAAGTTCATGCCTTTATCAGGGGGAAACTTGCTACCCTGTATGAGAAAAAACTTGCTGAGAAAATAAGAATACTGTATGGTGGCTCGGTTAAGCCTGAGAATGTTGACAGCCTTATGGCGCAGTCCGATATTGACGGAGCGCTGGTGGGCGGTGCAGCGTTGAACCCCGACTCTTTTGACCGGATTATTCATTTTATATGACAACACTTCTGACAATTATACATGTCCTGGTTTCGTTTTTTCTGATTATTATCGTGCTTTTGCAGCATGGTAAGGGAGCCGATATAGGGGCAACATTTGGCGGGTCCAGTCAGTCTCTCATGGGGACAGAAGGTGCCGTCCCGTTAATGAATAAAATTACAACACTTGCCGCAATTGTTTTTATGGGAACGTCCATAACCCTTGCGTATATGTCTGCGCACCAGAGTACCGGTACGGTAATGAAAAATGTTGAGGTTAAGCAGGTCGAAGTTCCTGCAGCCGACAAAACGCCGGTCACTATTCCTCTTCCAGGTGCTGATAGCGCCACAAAGAATACCGCTCCAGCTGCGGAGGAAAAAGCTAAATAGTGTAGTTATAGCCGATACAATTTTGTGTGCCGAAGTGGTGGAACTGGTAGACACGCTGTCTTGAGGGGGCAGTGGCCCACGGTCGTGCGAGTTCGATTCTCGCCTTCGGCACCAATCTTTATAAGCCCTGAATCGCAGAAATGTTGCGGTTCAGGGCTTTTTTTTTGTTTTATAGGTACTCGTTACATCATTTGTATTTTCGATGCTTTTTAGCAGGAGCTGTAGCTGCAACATAGTATGAAGCGCAAAAAAGGAGAGGATATGCAAAGACAATTGGAAGCGTCGAGGTATTTGATTCCTTTTATCTTTTTAATTTTCCTCTTCTTTGTAGACTGTTTTGTTAGCTGCGGTCTTGTGGCAGCTGTTGCACCTGGAATGAACCTGGCAGAGCAGGCGGATAAACAGATTATAGCCCTTGGTCGCCGGATTTACAGACAGGGAAGGCTTGGTAATGGCGCACCTGTCGAGGCTTTTGTCATGGGCGATATGAAGGTGCTGGGCACACAGTTTACCTGTATGAACTGTCACGGGCGAAGTGGTATGGGCGGGGCAGAGGGAAAGACGTTTACCCTTGCAATTAATTCACCAGCACTTTTTGCTCCCAGAAAAGCTGTCTATCTTGAGCGGGCAGCCTATACGGATAAATCTCTTGCCGCAGTTATTCGTACCGGAATAATTCCTGGTGGAAAAAAGTTATCATCGGCCATGCCGGCTTATCATTTGCCAGACCAGGCCATGACAGCGTTGATCGCATATTTAAAGACGTTGTCCAGTAATTTTTCTCCTGGTTTGAACAAAACGTCGATTCATTTTGCCACAGTGATTAGCGAGAACGTTGATCCTGAAGACGGCAAAGCCATGCTTTCAGTTGTCCGGAAGTTTTTTAAGGATAAGAATTCCCGGACACGATATGAAGCAAAACGAAGAGAATATGGGCCTTTTTATCAGGATTACCGGAATAAAGCGTACCGTGACTGGGTGCTGCATGTCTGGACGTTGCATGGCCCCCGCAAC
>JALXCX010000472.1 GCA_026990725.1 Desulfobulbaceae bacterium | reverse complement strand
GCCACGGCGACCCGGGGTTGAGCAATACCAAAATCCTGCCGCAATGACTGAACAGTCATTCTGATACAGTCAAGTATTTCATCCTCAGTGATGAGGGAACCTACTTTTGTCAGGGGTTCATGAATAGTAACCAGAACAACCCGCAAGCGACTGCCGGCCATCATCATTCGGTACTCTCGGGTACCTGTTAAATCAGCAAGCATTTCAGTATGGCCGGGAAAATCAATACCCGCATCATGTAAGGATTTCTTGGAAATAGGGCAAGTTACCATGGCAGAAAAAAGACCATCAAGACAACCTTGAGCGGCTGTACGAATGTATGCGGCCATGGCAGAAGCGGTCCCATTATTTGGGAGTCCCCATTGATATTGAGTCAAATCAAGGGAGGAGAGTTCCAAAACAGGAATTGTCCCGGGAAGAATTTTTTGACCTGGCTGCCAGGCTGCGGGCCGGAGCTGGCTTTTGAGTAGAGACGCTGCCTGGGCAAGAACACCCGCATCGCCTACAACAACAGGAAGATTCTGGTGTTTCGGGTGCATGCGGGAATACAATTTAACAACTATTTCAGGGCCAATCCCGGCCGGGCAGCCCATGGTTATTGCCAGGGGAGTCATCATTTGCTCAGCCGCAAAATTCAAATGCATTTTTTATTAATTCGACTCTTGGGGAGCTTTCCGAGAGATGAACAGCAATAACATCAAACCGAACAGATGCTTCATGGCAATCATATTCGGTTAGATAGGCAAGAGCGGCCTTGGAAATTTGATGCTGTTTTCTTGGGGTAACAGCTTCAAAGGGGGTGCCGAAAGTCTGGGATCGTCGGGTTTTAACCTCGACAAAAACAAGGTCCTGGCCATCCTGAACCACAATATCTATTTCGCCAAACCTTTTACGATAGTTTCGCTGCAGAATATGACAGTGACGATTACGTAAAAACTCGGTAGCAAGGTCTTCACCTTTTTTTCCGGTAACAGTTTTCTCCACTGCAGATTTTTTCCTGAAGAACATGATTCTTTTTATCGAAGCTGCTTCCCCTTATAAACATTAAAAAGTAAAAACCACTCCAATGGCCTTACAAACTGAATTGCCAGAGCTTTTCCATCTATTCGCACAACTTTGGCGTGCAGATCTTCAATAACGAGCCTACTCCCGTGTCCGGAGAACACCACCTTCGCCGTGCAATCTTCCTGCACCGAGACCGTACTGAGAAGAGCTTCATCAGTCAACTCGATGAGCATTCCATGAACACTGATATTCACCATGACACCGCAGAGCAAAACCTCTGCGCCATGGCACTGCAAATCAACAGGGAGTTTGAAATCAAGTCGTATTCCGGATCGATTATCATTTACATCGAGTTTAAATTGCATGATCAATCCTGTGCTTCAGTTAATTTTCGTACTAATATGTATTATAGCAAAAAATAAAGTGTTTACCATTGAAACTCTGCATCATTGAAAAATTAATGGTATCTTCATATTTTTAATCACGAATCTGCCACAAGTCGGCCTGTTTCTTTAACCTGTTTTTTTGTCAAAAAAAACCCGCACCCCTTTAAAGGTTTTACGGTGAATGGGGGAAGGACCATGGACAACAAGTGCCTGCCTGTGTGCTTTGGTTGGATATCCCTGGTGACGGATAAAGCCATAAACCGGAAACTGTTCATGGTAGCCGGCCATCATCTTATCACGAGTAACTTTAGCTATTATCGAGGCCGCTGCTATTGAGGCACTCTTTGATTCCCCTTTCACTAAAGGCTTTTGCGGTATATTCAAAGGAACAGAAAAAGTACCGTCCACAAGCAAATAATCCGGATACTGATCGTTTTCTAAACAAACTTGCACAGCCCGTTTCATAGCAAGCAATGAGGCTTGAAGAATATTTATCTCATCTATCTCTTCAACAGTTGCAATGCCTACTCCAATGATTGCATCAGATTCACCAAGAACATGGAAAAGTTGTAAACGTTTTTTCGGTGTAAGCTTTTTGGAATCTTTATAGTGACTATACTCACAATCACGAGGTAAAATGACACAACCGGCAACAACCGGCCCGGCCAGGGGGCCTCGTCCTGCTTCATCGACCCCGGCAACCAGCTGAAATCCCTGGCTATTCAGACTACGCTCATAAAGAAAAGTATCCCCTTCCGGATCGACCGGGGATGAAAAGGAAAACGAGGCACAACGCTTTCTGCTCATAGGACAAAAAGAAAATGCCTCGTTATTACTCTACCCAAAAAGGGTCTACAGACGCCCACGTTCCTTGATACGTGCAGCTTTACCGCGGCGATCACGGAGGTAAAACAAACGAGAGCGGCGCACTTTTCCAAGTGAAACTACTTCAATTTGTTCAACCCGAGGTGAATGCAGGGCAAAAGTCTTCTCTACCCCGATACCACCATGTGAAATTTTACGAACAGTAAATGTTGCGTTCATTTTACCGCGCTTACGTTTAAGAACAATACCCTGAAAAATCTGGATACGCTCTTTGCGTCCCTCAATAATACGTATATGAACTTTTACAGTGTCGCCCGGACGAAAATCCGGAAGATCAAAACGCATCTGCTCCTGGTCAATTTTATCTAGTATGTTCATGGCCATGATGTGTTTTTACGGGTAACTCCCCGAAGGATGCCTCCACTCTATCCCTGATTATATCTCTATGGTTATTAACTCAAAATACTTTTAAAAAACGTACTGCTTTTGAAAAGCTTGGCTGTCACTCTATATGTAGTCACATTGCATTCTTTTCACGATCTCCCAACAATCTGTCCAGAACAATAGACGCTGCTGAACGAACAGCGAGATGATTATACTCGCCCGGGCCGGTAATGGAGGGCAACAAACAATCTACTTTTTCCATTATTTCCGGTGCAAGTCCCCAGGCTGTCCCAAACAAAACCAAAACAGAAACGCCCTGTTCCAGCTTCTTCTTAAGTGTCCCATAGGT
>JALXCX010000471.1 GCA_026990725.1 Desulfobulbaceae bacterium | reverse complement strand
CAGCGGCCCGGTGTCTGCAATGCTCTGGAGGGGCTGCTGGTTCATAAGGATATTGCCGATTCATTTTTACCCGCTGCAGCCAGTGCCTTGATGGGGGCCGGGGTAGAGCTTCGTGGCTGTGCCAGAAGTTGCGAGATTGTCCCTGAATTGACCCGTGCCGCAGCAGAAGACTGGGGGACAGAGTTTCTTGATCTGAAGATGATTGTCCGGGTTGTTGATGGGATGGATGAGGCAATAACTTATATTGAGAAGTACGGCTCGCAACATACTGAAGTTATTGTGACCAACTCATATGAAAAGAGCCAGCGTTTTCTGCGGGAAGTAGACGCCTCGGCTGTTATGGTCAATGCCTCTACCCGCTTTAATGATGGCGGTCAGTTTGGCCTGGGCGCAGAAATTGGTATTTCAACAACTAAACTTCATGCATATGGGCCCATGGGGCTGGAAGAATTGACCACCCGCAAATTTATTGTTTTTGGTGAGGGTGAGGTCCGGGAATAGTTTTGAGGGATGCTGCAAAACAACGTCGAATCGGCTTGTTCGGGGGTACTTTTGATCCTGTGCATAAAGGGCATCTTGCGGCAGCACGTCGTGCCGCAGAGGTCCTGCAGCTCAATAAAGTAGTATTTGTTCCAGCAGCGGACCCGCCTCATAAAAAACATACAGTGGCCCGGTTCAGCCAACGGGTTGCAATGCTTGAGCTTGCTCTTGCCGATACTGGAGATCTTTTTGCTCTTTCTCTTGTTGAAGCCCAGAGAGCTGCCCCTTCCTATACAGTTGAAACCCTTATTGAGTTCAAAGACCAGCTCCGCGGACAAAGACTTTTTTTCATTATCGGGGCGGATTCCCTTTTGGAAATTCATCTCTGGTACCGATATAATCAGCTCTTTACCCTGGCAGATTTTATTGTTGTGGCAAGACCTGGCATTACAGACGGGCAGGTTACTTCTGCAATTGCCTGCCTGCCCCAAGGCTTTGTTGTAAAAAAGCCGAATTTCCACTGGCAAAGCAGGGATGGCGCTTCTTCACTTTATTATTTGAGAGATGGCGTTTTGAATATTTCGTCTTCGGTGCTGCGCAGGGAACTTGCCGAAAAAAAATGTCCGGAGGCTCTCCCCGGGCAGGTACTTGAGTACATCCAGGCCAATCATCTTTATCAGGGTACCGGCAAAGATCGGGCAATATAATTAGAATAAGTTGAATAATGAGAAATTCAGGGGAAAAGGGTGGATAACACATCATATATCGCTGATCTTCATATCCATTCCCTTTACTCCCGCGCAACAAGCAAAGCCAGTAATCTGCATGGGCTTGCCTGCTGGGCAGCCATTAAAGGAATTCAGGTAGTCGGTACCGGGGATTTTACTCATCCGGGTTGGTTTGACCATCTCACCAGAAATCTTGTCCCTGCTGAACCGGGTTTTTTGCAATTAAAACATCCACCGGATTTTTCTAAACTCTCTTCTATTTTACCTCCTGGAGTTCAGCCTGACACCTCAGGGATCAGGTTTGTTCTCAGTTCCGAGATAAGCTCTATTTACAAACGCGGAGGAAAGGTTCGTAAAGTACATAATGTTCTTTTTGCCCCGGATTTTGATGCTGTACGCAAGATCAACACCACACTTGCGGGCATTGGCAATCTTGAGTCGGATGGCCGACCCATATTAGGGCTTGATTCCAGGATTCTTCTGGAAATTCTTCTGGAACAGGCACCTTTGGGTTTTTTGGTTCCAGCGCACATCTGGACACCATGGTTCTCTCTGTTTGGTTCAAAATCAGGTTTTGATGCTATTGAAGAATGTTTTGGCGATCTGAGCCGTGAAATATTTGCTCTTGAGACCGGGCTGTCCTCAGATCCTGACATGAATCGTACTGTTTCCGCCCTTGACCGGTTTACCCTGATTTCAAATTCTGACTGTCATTCTCCATCAAAACTGGGACGGGAGGCCAATATTTTTTCAACAGGATTTGATTTTTTTTCAATGCAGAAGGCTCTCCGTTCTCCTGTTGACGTTGATGGCCATCAAAGGTTTTCCGCAACGATTGAGTTTTATCCTGAGGAGGGAAAATATCATTGTGACGGTCACCGTAAATGTGGGGTTTGCTCTGAGCCTCATCAAACAGTCAAAGAAAATGGAGTGTGTCCGCAATGCGGCAAGCCCATGACCATTGGTGTTCTCTACAGGGTCATGGAGCTTGCGGATCGGGAAAAGCCTTTGTATGCCAAGGGCTCTCCTGGCGTTCACAGCCTGATACCTCTTCCAGAGGTACTTGGCGAGCTTTTTCATGTCGGTCCGGCCAGTAAAAAAGTGGCTGGAGTCTATGGAAAACTTATAAATGAATTTGGCTCAGAGTTTAATGCACTTCTTCACGCTCCTCTGACCGATCTTTCAACTGTATCGTCAATGCTTGGTGAGGCTGTCCGGCGGATACGGGGAAAGAAGGTTATCCGCCAGCCTGGTTTTGATGGTGAGTTTGGCGTTATCAGAGTTTTTTCAGAAGATGAGCATAGATCTTTTGGTGGTCAGCTCAATCTTTTTGGCATTCGACCGGCAAAACCGCGCAAAAAGAGAAAATCTGCAAAAACGGTTTTTTTGTCTGTTCAAAAAACAAGTGATCAACCTGTAAAAAAACATCTTAACAAAGAGCAACTGGCAGCTGTGGAGAGTAAAGCCGGTTGCATTCTTGTCAATGCCGGGCCGGGAACCGGAAAAACCCATACCCTTGTCCAGCGTGTGCGTCGTCTTTTGGCCACTCAAAAAGGGCCGATAACAGTCATTACCTTCACGAATAAAGCAGCAGAGGAAATCCGGCAGCGGTTGTGTTCTGCCGATACAGATAAAGCGCATGTTCGGGTTGATACCTTTCACAGTTTCTGTCTGTATTGGCTGCGTCAATCCTGTCCGGATATTCATCTTGCGGGCCCGGCGACGCGTAACAGATTATTGACAAGGTTG
>JALXCX010000470.1 GCA_026990725.1 Desulfobulbaceae bacterium | reverse complement strand
TTCGTACCCGGCCCACGACGGAACAAACCTGTTCAGGTCAATGCTGGCCAGTAAATTATCATCATCGGGCATGTGAGAGGCATCAATGGCAATAGAAGTAATACCGGCCTCAAACAGTGTCGGTATCTCGGTTCGGGCAAAAGGCAGGTCATCAACGGACTTGATCCCGTAATGATCTGCGTGAATAGCCACTGGCACTGTAATAGCCAGTTCATTACACAGGGCATCAACCTGCCTGGCCATATTCCAGTAGCTTGTTGCACAGTATGACGTTGCTCCACCTTCTGACCGGGCGATTTCAATAATCAGGCAGGCTCTTGCCCGTTGGGCGGCCTGAAGTGCTCCACGGATTACGAGATGATTTCTCCCGTTTGCGGCCATGGTCATCGCTTTACCCTTGGCAAGCATGGCTCGATCAACAACTTTACCACTGACAATCAATGCCTTTGAATTGGGAAATAAAGCCCGGATATTCGGTGGACGGCCTATTTCAAGTGCCTGTTTAAAATCTGTAGCGTACGACATAACGCCTCCTGTATGGACAATATATTTTTTTATTATGTATCTTGACTCAAATTCCCTGTTCCTTTACGGGAAAAGGCAGGGGATATAAACTATATTAACTCATTAAAATACTATGAAAACAAGAACAAAGCCGTGCAACTCATCCTGCAAAACTACTCATTATCAATGGTCACATCTTTATTCCCCTGTTCTGTCTTTCGAAAAACTCCGCTGGTTGGTTTTCGAACAAAAAAACGAACAGCCAGAATGCTAATTTCATATAAAAAAATAAGAGGACCAGCCATAAGAAACTGATTAACCACATCCGGGGTGGGTGTCAGGACTGCCGCAATAATAAAGGCAATCAGCAAAGCATATTTTCTGTTTTTTATCAAAAAAGGTGCGTCAACCAAACCAATTATTGCCAGAAAGACCATGAACACCGGCAGTTCAAAGACCACTCCAAAAGCCAGCAGCAGGCGAAGAGCTAATGAAAAATACTCACTGACGGCCGGCATGGGGTCCAAAAACTCACTTGAATACCCTATAAGGAAACGAAAAGCCGGTGGAAAAACTACAAAATAACCAAATGCAGCCCCTCCAAGAAAGCAGAAGGACGAGACAAAGCTAAAAGGGAGAAGCACCTTTTTTTCATGTTTATATAGACCGGGAGCGACAAAACGCCATATCTGGTAAAAAATGACTGGGCTTGCAAAAAGAATACCACAGACAAGAGCGAGCTTTAGATAAAAAAAAACCCTTCCTGATAGGAAATAAATATCAGCGTCTTATGCTCCGGAAGGACTCGAACCAATGGCCTGAAGAACCAATCTGCTATCGGCCTAATAAATGAATACGAAACAGCAAATCCGAGGGCAACAACGGCCAGGGAAATGACAAGACATGAACGAAGTTCAGTCAAATGTTCTGTCAGGGATTGTTTATCAAATGGTTCTGCGTTGTCCACAAAAACTCCTGTTAATTATTTTTAAAAAATATACCCTATCAGGGCGGTGATGTAAACTTCTTTACCCCGGAATTATCTCCGTTCTCTCCCAATTATTTTAGCGTATCCAGGGGATTGTCAACAATCCAGTGACATGCAAATTCTTTGTTATTTATTGACTTAACTTCTCGAAAAGAGATAAACTGTATCAAGAGAAGATTCATTATTTCTGTAGTCAGTTGAGTGAACAGGATTATTCTTTTGCCGTATATTTTCCCAATATGACCCATATTCTTGTTGTTGATGATGAACTAAGCATGCGCGAATTTCTCAAGATACTTCTTGAGAAAGATGGATATGCAGTGAGCGTTGCGCCTGATGCATCATCGGCCCTTGAGATAGCTGAAAACGAAGACATCCAGCTTGTGATTACCGACATACGGATGCCGGGCATGAGCGGGCTGGAATTGCTTGCCGAGTTGAAACACAATTATCCCGGCCTGCCTGTCATCATGATAACGGCCTTTGCCTCACCTGATGATGCCGTAATGGCAATGAAAAACGGGGCGTTTGATTATATTACCAAACCATTTAATGTTGATGAAATAAAAGGAGTCATCAAGGCTGCAACAAGTAAAAAACCAGAAAAAATAGCTGAAAAGCGCAAAGATTTTCCGGGCATTATAGGCCGAAGTCCGGAGATGGTTCGGATTTTTGACTTAATCAAACGCATTGCTCCGACACCAGCCAATGTATTGATTTATGGTGAATCCGGTACGGGTAAGGAGCTGGTGGCCCAGGCAATACACAATCATTCAGATGTCGCTGAAAATCCGTTTGTACCTATTACCTGTAGTTCCATTCCTGAAAGCCTGCTTGAAAGTGAACTCTTTGGTCATGTCAAGGGATCTTTTACCGGTGCCATTGCCGATAAACCAGGCCTGTTCCAGCAGGCAAACACAGGGACAGCCTTTCTTGACGAGATTGGTGAGCTGACTCCTATTATACAGACAAAGCTGTTGCGGGTGCTCCAGGAGCGAGAATTTACGCCTGTCGGGTCCACCAAAACCCAGCAGGTCAATGTCCGTATTATTGCTGCGACCAATAAAAATCTCGAAGAAGAAATCATGGCTGGACGATTTCGGGAAGATCTTTATTACAGGCTGGCTGTTGTTCCCATGCAGGTTCCCCCTTTACGGGAACGTAAAGGGGATGTCCCGCTCCTGGTTGATCATTTCCTGAAAAAATATTCAAACCTTCTAGGAAAAGAAGTGCAGACTGTCTCGTCGTATGGACTTGAAGTTTTAATGAAATACGATTTTCCAGGAAATGTTCGGGAGCTTGAAAATATCATCGAACGTGGAGTTGCTCTTGAATCCTCAAGTATTATTCTTCCTGAAAGCCTGATCCTGTCCCGTAAAAACAATAATAATCCAGCAGGTAAAGAAGCGTTATTTGTTGCGGCAGAAGACGAACAGGAGTTATTTGAAAGAGGAATGGAAGACATTCTGGTG
>JALXCX010000469.1 GCA_026990725.1 Desulfobulbaceae bacterium | reverse complement strand
CAAGTAACACCCCCCCTGATCTCCGCCTGCTCCCTTACATCACCGTATAATCCATCAATACATCTAACCAGATTTTATCGTAGCAGCAGGATCATTGTAGCTACCAACACTTCTTTTGTATCAACTATTCTTCCCCTCGACTCTTCCGACAAGAGGAACCATTCAACCCGGCCCCTTACAGTTTCTCCCCCCGGAGAGTAACTTAAGAGAGCAGCCTGGCTTTCTCAGCAGATTAAGCATTCCTACAATTCGTTATTTATCGGGGTGATAGAAGCCGGAACAGGACGAATCTCATCAGAAAAGGATGGAAGCAGGTAAAAAAGACTCCGTCGAGCTACGTGAGCAACAGGAAGCCGTCTTAGTGCGACGATAAAACGTATCAGGATGTCATATGCCCTTTGACATATACTGGAACAGATATAGCCAAGGGGATTTGACTCTGCGACCTTTCGGTTACAATATATAGTATCATGTCCCCGTAATATGACGACCAATTGGCAGCAGAAAATTTTTCTTTCTGCTGCCAATTGGGTTTGTTTTAAGGTGTTACAAAGAGTAACCGATCTCCTTGTGATCGGTTACGTCAAGACCCTGAACCTCATCTTCGAGTTCAGGACGAAGGCCGACAACCAGGTCAACAACCTTGAGCAGGATATAGGTAAGAACAAGGGAATAGGCGATCGCAGCCCCCGCTCCTATTGCCTGGACAACCAACTGATGGGGATTGCCGTAAAACAGGCCATTCGCTCCGTCAGGATTCCAGAAGGTTGAAGCAAAAAGACCGGTGGCAAGAGCTCCCCAAAGCCCGCCAACGCCATGTACACCAACAACATCCAGAGCATCGTCATAACCAAATCGTGCCTTCATCAAGACGGCGAAATAACAAAGGGCTCCGGCAACAAGCCCGATGATAATTGCCGACATCGGACCAACAAACCCTGCACCGGGCGTAATGGCAACAAGGCCGGCAACGGCTCCGGAGGCCGCCCCCAGAGTCGTTGGCTTCCCCTGTATTGCCCACTCGGCAAGAACCCAGGTAATAGCCGCACAACCTGTGGCGACCTGAGTTGTAAAAAGAGCAAGCACGGCAATAGGACCTGCCGACAGAGCGGAACCTGCATTAAAACCAAACCAGCCAAACCAGAGTATACCAGCCCCAAGGATTGTCAGGGGAAGATTGTGTGGGTGCATTGCTTCCCGCCCGTACCCTTTTCTTTTACCAAGGACAAGAGCAGCCACAAGAGCGGCAGCTCCGGAGTTAATATGAATAACTGTCCCTCCGGCAAAATCAAGAGCCCCCATTGAACCGAGCCAGCCGCCGCCCCAGACCCAGTGACAAACCGGAAAATACACAAATGTTACCCAGAGCACTGTAAACAGAGCAAAAGCGGTAAATTTCATGCGCTCGGCATAGGCGCCGGTAATTAAAGCCGGAGTGATGATGGCAAACATCAACTGGAAGGCGCAGAAAAGAAGATCCGGGATGGTATCCGAATATGGCCCGATCCCTGTTCCCACTCCATTCAAACCAAGGTATTTCAGCCCTCCCACAAATCCGCCGATATCTGGTCCAAAGGCCAGTGAGTATCCATATAACACCCATATTATGGTAACCAGGCCGAGACAAAAAAAGGACTGCATGGTTGTCGAAAGTACGTTCTTCGAACGAACCATCCCTCCATAAAAAAGCGCCAGCCCCGGGGTCATCAACATGACCATGGCTGTCGCAATCAACATAAATGCGGTATCACCTGAATTCATTTTTGTAACTATCCTCCATTTATTTTGCGCCAGACAGCTCTCCTCCCCCCGGCACTTTGACTTATAAAACTCTTCCTCTATCCCGCGATAAAGCAAAACAGAGACCAGAAAACAAAGATCACGATAACATGCTGGAATTGCAAATCATTCAACGAACAGAAAAAATACTGGCAAACGTCACACTAATAAATGTTACATTTTAGTAGCGTTTTCCCATCTTTCTAACAAAAACGTAACATTCTGTAAGCGCATCAGACTCTCCCTGCTGAAAAGCATTTCCTTTACTTTATAACAGGAGAACATATCTCCACCAATGTTCCAAAATCATCCTGCACATAAGCGACAGTCTGCCCCCAGGGCTTTTGTTCCGGGCCGCGTATTTCTTTGGCTCCGGCGCGAACGGCCCTGGCAAAGTCTGCCTGCACATCCTGGCTGGAAAAGGCGATTTCAAAACAGTTCTTCACGCCTGTCATGGCAGGAATGCCGGTATTGGATTCAAGCATCCCCTGCGAGGCAAAGGCGAGGGTTGTTGAGCCGCTTTCCATCTCGGCATAGGTTTTGGAATCATGAACAAATCTTGTCTTCATGGCAAATGCTTTTTCATAAAAAACCGTCGCCTTCACCACATCGTCAACATAGATTATAATATACTGCAATTTCATACGTTTCCCTCCTGAATGAGACAATCATTATTGTGGAATTCCCCTGTTACAGATCACTTACCCTAAATAGCTTCTGGTACCTGAAATGACCAATTGAGTGCTCACTGGCCAAGCCAACAAGGATGAAGCCCCGGCTCTTGAATTCTGTTGTAACGAGGTTTGCCAATGGTGTTGCAGTCGGCACCTTAGCACATATTTTCCAGTTTTTTGGGCTAGGCGTGCCATCAGGTCTAGAAAAGACTGTTTAAGGTCTCGTTTTTTCGAGCGATACGCAGGAAAATTGTTTATACTTTGTACTCTTCTTAAAAATGAAGACTCCTCCTGATACAATTTTTCATTACCATTTTGAGAATAGCCCTATTTCCATGTTTATTCTTTAACTGATCGCAGACTTTACAACCTCCACGTTTTCATTTTGCACCCTCTGCGATAAACTCCGGCAACTTACTGATTTTCAGCCACAAGGAAAGATAGAAAATGACAAAATACAACACCAGTACAAGACGTATAAAAGATTTTTGGCTGTTTTTTCTTAATTTGCGCCAAGGGCA
>JALXCX010000468.1 GCA_026990725.1 Desulfobulbaceae bacterium | reverse complement strand
GGGGGGTAAATGAGCCATATGGGGAGCTGGAGGCGCTAACACAGTAGTTTATCATGAAAAAATTTTTATTCTGGGGGATGCTCCCCTTCTTTTGTCTGCAACTCTGTTTTGTTGATGGAGTTAAATGCAGTGATATTGATGTGCTCTCACTTGATGAACTCCTTGATCTCGAGGTTGTTTCGGTCGCCAAGGTGCCTGGCAAGGTAACCCGGACACCGGCGGCGATTACTATTATAACCGGTGAGGACTTACGCAGAAATAATATCCAAACCATCCCGGAGGCCCTCAGGTTGGTTCCGGGTATGCACGTTTATCAGATTGATGCCAATAAATGGGCTGTCAGTGCCCGTGGTTTTGCCTCCCGGTTTTCCAACAAGATGCTTGTGATGATTGACGGACGGACAGTGTATTCCACATTGTTTTCCGGTGTGTTTTGGGATGTTCAGGATGTGCTTATTGAAGATATTGACCGGATTGAAGTTATTCGCGGACCAGGTGGCTCCCTGTGGGGGGCTAATGCTGTTAACGGTGTGGTGAACATTATAACCAAGGACAGTGCTGATACCCAGGGCGGGCTCGTTGCCCTGCAGGTACAAACGGGCCTTGGTGGCGATGTGTCCCTTCGTTACGGCGGCTGGCTGAATGATAAAACCTCGTTGCGGGTCTATGGGAAGTTTTTTGACAGGGCCCATTTTGAGCAGCCAGATGGTGTTGACTCTGGAGATGACTGGCACCAGGGTAGGGCAGGATTTCGAACAGACATGAATCTCACTGCCAGGGATAAGCTGACTGTTGAGGGGGATATATACGACGGTAAATCCGGTGAGTCCATCAAATATGCAGGACAAAGTCCTACCTCCGTTATTTTTGATACTGTGTCATCACCTGTCTCGGGTGGAAATGTTCTGGGGCGCTGGACGCATATTAATGCACATCAATCGGAGCTGATCCTACAGGCGTATTTTGACCATATTGAGAGAAATGAATTTTTTATTGATGAAACACTCGATACGGTAGATCTCGATTTTCAGCATAGCCTTACTCTGACCGATGATTTGCAGGTACTCTATGGGGGCGGCTACCGTTTGAGCAAAAGCTATACCAGGGGCAAAAAAAATGCTCCCGGTACATTTTCATACACCATGGACCCACAGATTCGTGCAGATGAACTCTTTTCTGCCTTTGTTCAGGGGCGACTCAAGGTGGCCGACGGCAGAGGGGAACTGACGCTTGGTTCTAAAGTGGAACATAATGATTACACCGGGCTTGAATGGCAGCCAAGTGTCCGTTTTTTATGGTTGCTTGACGACGACTCCTCACTCTGGGCGGCCATCTCACGCTCGGTACGCACACCCTCCCGCGTGGAAAGTGATAGTACAGTGAATGCCGCTTCGCTTGCTCCGCCGGTGCATGGCCAGCGTTTGTTTTATCAGCTGCTGGGAAATGATTCGATAGGTTCTGAAAAGATGTTTTCCTATGAGATCGGGTATCGTAACCGTTTGTCCAGAGCCCTGTTCATGGATGTGAGCCTGTACTACAACAGGTATGAAGATATTGTTGCCGGGGTTGCGAACGGCAAGCCGTATATCCACCATGGGCAGTATGGCCCGCAATTTACAATTCCTGTCCTGCTGTCATCCGCCAGAAAAGAAGAAACTTATGGCGCAGAGGTCAATGTCAACTGGGCCCTTGCAGACTGGTGGCGAGTGACTGCCGGATATACCTGGTTTACCATGAATATCCTTGACGCAAATAATTCAAGCGAAGGACGACAGGGATTTGATGAAGATGAAAATGCAGAACATATTTTTTCGCTTGTCTCTCATTTTGATGTCTCCCGTTTTCTGGAAGTCAATGCCTCATTGTACGCTATCAGCGCGCTTGATCAACTCGATATTGGTAGCCGAATCCGCTTGGATTGTAATGTGGGCTGGCATCCGATGGAAAGGGTGTCTGTCAGTATGGGTATAAAAAACCTGTTTGATGACGGCACCCAGGAATTCTCAAATACCGTCGAAGGTATTCTTGCCAGTGACATTCCTCGGATGGTCTATACCAGACTCACCTTGAATTTTTAATCAAAGGGTCCAAGGAGAACATCCCCATGCGCATGCTCGTCACACTTAGCCTTTGTCTGCTGCTGGCCGGAGCTGCGTCTTCCCGGGCAGGCATGCAATCTGCACGGGAGCAGGAAATTCAAGCGGCGTTTCTCGTGAAGTTTGTGTCATATGTTAACTGGCCGTCAGGAACGTTTGCCGATGCCAATGATCCCGTGGTCATCGGTATTTTCGGAGGTGATCCCTTTGGCAGCACCATAGACAGGATTGCCCGTTCACATGTAGCCAATGGCAGGCATGTGCTGGTCAGGAGATGTCTGGCCCTGGATCAGCCCTGTGCCTGCAACCTTCTTTTTATTTTACCCATAGCCATGCCCCAGATGGATGCGCTGTTGGCCGGTGTAAAGGGGCGTCCTGTTTTGCTGGTGGGTAATGCTCCGGGTTTTCTTGAAAAGGGCGGCATGATTAATTTTGTCAAGGCCGGCAGTAAAATACGTTTTGAAATAAATAAAACAGCTGTTGATAAGACAGGGCTTATAATAAGCTCTAAACTGTTGAAGGTAGCTCAGTCAATACGCTGATCAGATTCTTTTTTAACGAATGACCGTAGTGGAGTAAGACGTTGTGACAAAGTTTCGTGATCTATCCATACATAAAAAACTGGTCATTGTAAATAGTGCCAGTTGCCTGCTGGTTTCCCTGATCGTTTCAGTTTTTTTTATCTTTTCGGAAGTATCCTCTGTCCGCAGGTCTGTCCTTGACGATCTCTTCAGCCTGGCAAATGTCATTGGTATTAATGTACAGGCTCCTCTTGAATTCATGGATCCCAACACCGCCACAGAAGTGCTCTCTTCCCTAAGCGCCCGGCCCCAGATCCAGCAGGCCCGGATATACACGCCGGATCAAAAATTGTTTGCTCAATACCGCAATCCTTCTCTGGCCAATGATTTGAATGATGAGCTGACATCTGATATTACGGCAGCCAGGCTCCGGCTCGGGAAAAAGAGTTCCCATGCCAGTCGTTTTGATATTGATGTTGCCGTACCTATCGGCAATCTGGATTCGCTGGTTGGAACCATTGTCCTGCAATCTGATACCAGCGCATTACGGGCAATCTATGTTCGCTTATTGCTGGTCATTTGCGGTATACTCATTGCGACATTCGTTCTGGCATTTCTTCTGTCAAAAATTCTGGATAGATATATTTCCAGGCCTGTGCTTTCTCTGGCTGATACCATGGGCGATATCTGCAGGGAAGATAATTATTCTTTACGGGCAACTAGGAACTCTGAAGATGAAATTGGAGTGCTGGTAACGGGTGTCAACTCGATGCTTGATAATCTGGAATTACGTGATGCACAATTGTTGGAGGCCAAGCAGGAGGCTGAAGATGCTAACCGTGCTAAATCGCGTTTTCTTGCCCAGATGAGCCATGAAATCCGTACACCTATGAACGGGGTTCTCGGTCTGGCTGCTCTTCTGCTGAAAACAAATTTGGATAAGGAACAGAAAACCTTTGTTAAGACAATTTATCGATCCGGGGAAGCCCTGCTTCAACTCATTAATGATATTCTTGATTTTTCTAAAATCGAAGCAGGAAAACTTGTGCTGGAGGAGGTGCATTTCAATCTTCGTGAGTTGGCAGAAGAAACCGTTGAGCTCTTTTCAAACAGTGCTTCTGAAAAGAATGTCAAGCTATCCTGTTTTGTCCAGGCTGCATTGCCGGAATATGTTGTTGGCGATCCTGGCCGCCTCCGGCAAATTCTTATGAATCTACTTGGTAATGCCCTTAAATTTACCCGGAACGGTGACGTGGCATTGACGATTTTTCCCGAAGAAACCGATACCACGGGTGTTGCCCACCTCCGGTTTGAAGTCAGTGATTCGGGAATCGGGATTTCCAAAGAGAAGCAACAGGAGATATTTGCTGCTTTTTCTCAGGTAGATGGTTCGATAACCAGAAAATTTGGCGGCACAGGCTTGGGCCTTGCCATTTGCCGCCAGCTGGTACAGTTGATGGGTGGCACCATAGGCGTGACCAGTGAAGAGGGGAAGGGGGCTGTTTTCCGGTTTACCATCAGGCTGCCCGTTGGCCGGGTCGAGGAAGCTGTTTCCTCCACAGAGAACACTGCCAGTGCTGAGAGGTTACAGGGGGTCAGCGGTACCGTTCTTGTGGTCGAGGATAACATCACCAACCGGATTGTCGCACGGGGTATGCTGGAACATACAGGCTTGAAAGTCGACATGGCGGAAAACGGCGAACAGGCAGTGGCAGCGTCTGAAAAAATATCATATGATCTCATATTTATGGATTGCCAGATGCCGGTCATGGATGGCTACCAGGCAACGGGTATCATCAGGCAGCGCGAAAATGAACATGGAACCGCCAGAACACCGATTATTGCCTTTACTGCCCATGCAATGAAGGGTGATCGCGAGCAATGTCTGTTAGTCGGCATGGATGATTATCTGGCCAAGCCTTTTACTGAACAACAGCTCTGTGCAGTATTGGAAAAATGGTTGCCTCAACAATGTACAGGTACCCGGAAAAATGAAACAAAGGAGATTGTTACCGAGAATTCAGTTGCCCCTGCTGTGGACCCTTCAGTGCTTGAAAGTTATCGTACCTATCAGCAGGAGGGAGAACCGGACATCGTTGCCCGACTGGTGGACATTTTTTTAGAAAACAGTCCCGAAGTACTGGAGAGTATGTCCAAGGCCTGTAAAGAAAAAGAAGTGGAGCAACTCTGGAAACTTGCCCACTCGTTCAAGTCGAGCAGTGCAACCGTAGGTGCGGCCAGGCTGGCAAGCCTGTGTGAAGATATGGAGATGCGGGGCAGAAACAACCAGCTTGAAGGTCTGTTTCAGTTATCAGAGAAAATTGCTGAGGAGTTCGATCTGGTTTGCAAAGCCTTGCAATCTTACGGTAATGGGGTCTGACAGGAGTCAGGGGCTGTCACGAAAAACCCGCAGAGCGCCGGTCGTTACATTGATTTCGTGCCAATCCCTTACCGTTTTTCTTGTGCTGTGTTTTTATTTTGTTTATCTCTGGTATGGCCTGTAACTGGTTAAAAATATAAGAGACTATTTTATCCGATTTTGTTCAAGATACCAAGCATAGGTGCTTTTTAATCCTTTGACTAGGTCGATTCCAGGTTTCCATCCCAATTCATTAATCTTTGTTGTGTCCAGACATTTTCGAGGCGTTCCGTCAGGAAACGCTGAATTGAAGATCATTTGCCCGGAAAAATTGATTGTCTTGCGGACTAGCTCGGCAGTTTCCCTGATTGTTTGATCTTTTCCACTGCCGATATTTATAAGAGGCGGGCAGGGGGAATCAATTGTCATCAGGTGAATACAGGCTGCAGCCATGTCATCAACATGAAGAAATTCGCGGTAAGCATCACCTGTCCCCCAAAGAACAACCCTGGGCTCTATCCCCGGAATGAATGAGCCCTCCGCAGACAAACCGATATCTTTCCGGATCTGTTCGGGGATTGTACCAAAGATTTGTTCGTCATCGATGATTGCCTGTACATCCTGGATAACAGCCATTTGTGCAAGATGGTATTTGCGAATCATTGCCGGTATAACGTGCGAATTCTCCAGATGAAAATTATCGTCTGGCCCATAAAGATTGGTTGGCATAACCGCAATGTATCGGGTGCCGTATTGTCGGTTAAAGGCCTCACACATTGTTATACCGGCTATCTTGGCAACGGCATATGGCGCGTTTGTTGGTTCCAGTTTTCCGGTAAGCAGATATTCTTCTTTTATGGGCTGGGGGCATTCTTTGGGGTATATGCATGAGCTGCCCAGAAAAAGAATATCCTTGATTCCGGCAGAATATGCTTCCTGTATGACGTTGCATTGAATTTGGATGTTTGTTGTAATAAAATCAGCCGGATACGTATCGTTGGCGTGAATACCGCCGACCTTGGCAGCCGCCAGGACCACGTAATCAATTTTTTCTTTTTTAAAAAAAGACCGGACCGCTGCCTGGGAAGTCAGGTCCAGCTGGTCGTGGCTTTTTTTGATGATGTTGCTATATCCGCGGTCCAGCAGCCCAAGGACGATCGCAGAACCCACCATACCCCGGTGCCCGGCCACATAAATACGAGAAGAAGGAGAAATCATTTGTTGAGATTCTGATTCTTACTCATTAAAATCCAGGGTATTAAAGCCTTTTTCTCTGCAAAGTTCATCCCGCTTTGCCTCTTCAAGATCATAATGAATCATTTCGTAAACCAGTTCTTTAAAGCTGGTTGCCGGTTTCCAGCCCAGCATATTTTTGGCCTTGGAGGCATCACCAAGTAAAGTCTGTACCTCTGTAGGCCTGAAATAACGGGGATCAATTTTGACTATTGTGTCACCTCGAGAAATAGTGAGAGGGCGCAAAAGATGTAATTGCTGAATTATTTGTTTATCTATTTTGTCAATTATGCCAATTTCTTCTTTTCCTTTTCCTTTCCAAACTAGGGTCAGGCCAAGCTCTTTTGCAGCAGAGTTGACAAAATCCCGTACCGTGTGCTGTTCTCCGGTGGCAATGGCAAAATCATCAGGTTTTTCCTGTTGCAGCATCAGCCATTGCATCTGGACAAAATCCCTGGCATGACCCCAGTCTCGTCTGGCATCAAGATTACCCAGATAGACACAGCACTGCAGGCCAAGAACTATCCGGGCCAGGGCTCTTGTGATTTTACGCGTAACAAAAGTCTCGCCTCGCAAAGGTGATTCGTGATTAAACAAAATACCGTTGCAGGCATACATATTATATGCTTCCCGGTAATTAACCACAATCCAGTACGAATAGAGCTTTGCTACTGCATACGGAGAGCGTGGATAAAAAGGGGTTTTTTCATTTTGAGGAGTTTCCTGCACCTTTCCAAAGAGTTCAGACGTTGAAGCCTGATAGAATCTGGTCTTTGCCGTCAGGCCAAGAATCCGAATGGCTTCAAGCAGACGTAGAGTGCCAAGTGCGTCAGAATTAGCTGTATATTCAGGTTCTTCAAAAGAAACTGCCACATGGGACTGGGCAGCAAGATTATAGAGTTCGTCAGGTTGGACTTTTTCAATTGTGTTGATCAGACTCGATGAATCTGTCAGGTCACCATGGTGGAGAAAAAACCGTTTGTCCGCATCGTGCGGGTCCTGGTAGAGATGGTCAATCCGGGCTGTGTTAAACATCGATGAGCGCCGTTTTATGCCGTGAACCTCGTACCCTTTATGCAAAAGAAACTCTGCAAGATACGCCCCGTCCTGCCCTGTAATCCCTGTGATGAGTGCTTTTTTCATGAACAGTTCCCGGCCGGTAATTTATCCGGCATCTTTTCCGTTAACAAGATGTTGTGTTTTATAAGATTTGATTGCCGGTTTCCCTTGTTGAGTATCCCCCCATGGCTTCCACTGTCTTTTTAAATTCATCACTTGAGATAATAGAGAGGACTTGTTGTATTGATGGTAGGTCCAAAAAATCTCGGGGGATAATAAGATCATATCGTTCTTCTGTTACCGGAACAAAATCCAGGGATAAAGCTCTGGCGGCCGCAAGTATGCCAAGACCGGCATCTGTTTTTCCAGCTAAAACAGAAACTGCCACGGCCATATGGGTGTACTCTTCTAAATTATATCCGGAAACAGCATCGGCTTCAAGCCCTGCCTTACGAAGTTCATGATCCAGTAAAACCCGGGTTCCGGACCCGGCCTGTCTGTTGATGAAGGTTATATCATCCCTGGCCAGATCTTTGATTGATTTAATTCTCAAAGGATTTCCGGGTTGAACCATAAAGCCCTGTTGTCTGTGAACAAGGGTTATCAAGGCAATATCCTTGTCTTCGAGATAATGCCTGACATAGCTTGTGTTGTAATCACCGCTTTCCGGGTCAAGTAGATGAGAACCTGCAATGTGCGTCATTTCATCACGAACAGCAAGAATACCGCCCAATGATCCGACATGGGTAGAAGCCATTGGATATGGGCTGCTTTTTTTGAGATAATCATGAATAATGTCCAGGCAAAGGTCGTGGCTACCTGTGCAGAGAATGGTATTTTCTATCTGTTTCCGGGGTCTGAGCAGTTCAAGCTGTACATCGCTGCCCCGGGTTTCCCCTTCGGATGAGGCAGGGATTCGTAGAATGGAATTGGCTCGGGTAAGGGTGGTAATCGCTCCGGCTCCTTTTTTGAGCGGGACAGTTACCAGATGATCGCCAATCCGGCCGCTGATCATTCGTCTGAACTCTTCTATGCCCCCCCGGGAGGGAATGTCGCGGCCAAGCACTGCCCTGGCAGTAATTGGCAATGGCTGTTCCAGTTCCTGCATTTTTTTAAGCAGGGGAACCACAAACTGTTCAAAAGATATTATAGCAGAAACCGGATACCCGGGACTGCCAATGACCGGTTTGTTGTCAATTTTGCCAAGAATTGTGGGCTTACCCGGCATAATGGTGACACCATGCACCAGCACCTGGCCAAGCTCGCCAATGATCTGAACTGTATAATCAGCACTGCCGGCAGAAGACCCGGCATTGATGACCACCACATCCGCATCAGAGGCTACTGCCTGTTTGAGATGCTTTTTAATTGTTGCGTAATCATCTTTGATAATAGGTGTCACGCTGACATCCGCCCCGGCATTACGGGCAAGAGCTGCCAGTACAGCGGAGTTTGATTCAATGGTCTTTCCCGGGGCAATTACGCTACATTTCCGCAAGTCGACAAGCTCTGATCCTGTAGGAATAATGGTGATTCTGGGCCGTTTCCAGACCTCAACCTCCGGGCATCCTGCTGTGAGCAGCGCCGCCACATCCGGTGGTGTTATCAGATGATTTGAGGGAAAGAGAAGTTCTGTTGCAACAATGTCTTCACCAACTTTACGTACATTTTGCCATGGATACACTGGCGCTCGTATAATCCCTGTTGTTTCATCATTTGCCAGGAGAACGTGCTCAATCATGATGACCGCATCATAGCCATCGGGCAGGGGATGACCGGTATTGATAAATACAGCCTGTCCGGAAGTAATATCAAGGGTTACCGGAGATTCATCCGAGGCCCCAAAGCTGTCAGCAGCACGAACGGCAATGCCGTCCATGGCAGCTCCGTGAAAGGAGGGCGAAGAGAGCCTAGCTGTTACCGGTTTCGCGGTAACCCGGCCGCTGGCCCCATGGCTGGCAATGGTCTCGTTGTTTGCCGAGTATTGAGAAAACTGTTGTGTAAAGCAGGAATTTGCCTCGGCAAGAGGCTGCATATTGAGATAAATTTTTCGTTTCATAGTAAAATAAAGAGCTTGATCCGGCTGTTAATAATATATGGATTCATATGCTTTTTTTGTAGGGTTGTCCACTCTAAAGGACGAGTTGATGTCGAGGATACAAAACCTGGGTTTTTGTCGATGTTTCGGAAGTTATATCGATCTTTCAGCTGGTTAGGTGTGGGCAGCTCAGCATCCTGTTTGTCGGTATAAGAAGGATGTTAATGTGTTTTAGAATTTTCTATTTGGCGTTCTTCCCATGCCGGTCTAAAAGCCGTGGTGAATATAGGGAAAAGGGGGCAGAGCACGGTAAACAAACGATGACCCCGATTTGTTATAACCGGTTTCGCAGCCTCGCTTGCACTGCTCTGTGCTCTTCATTGCTAAATATACAATAATTGCCGGCTGTATATCACGGTGATGACCAGGGTGTACAGGATGAGAGCGTAATACCATCGACCGGCAAATTTAGGGGTTTTAATCGAGGCCACATTAAAAGCGGCCAGAACCATGAGCAGAATATAGAGAAAAACAGAAAAAGCCGTTTGGCTGATTACTCCATTAAGCAGAAACACAAA
>JALXCX010000467.1 GCA_026990725.1 Desulfobulbaceae bacterium | reverse complement strand
CCTGTTCCTGTAATGCGGTGAAATCCTTCACCTGATCTGTAATTTTCCGATCCTTAACAAGGCGATAGGGAGTTTCAATGAATCCGTAAAGATTAACCTTTGCATACGTTGCCAGGGAGACAATAAGACCGATATTAGGGCCTTCCGGGGTCTCAACCGGACAAATACGTCCATAATGCGTGGGATGAACGTCACGAACTTCAAATCCGGCACGTTCACGGGACAAACCGCCAGGTCCCAAAGCGGAAAGACGCCGCTTATGTGTAACTTCGGACAAGGGGTTGGTCTGGTCCATAAACTGTGACAACTGCGATGTGCCAAAAAACTCTTTCATTGCTGATGTCACAGGCTTGGGATTAACAAGATCGTGTGGCATCAAAGTCTCAATTTCCTGGAGACTCATTCGCTCCTTTATCGCCCGCTCCATGCGGACAAGCCCCATTCTATACTGGTTTTCGCAAAGTTCTCCAACTGTCCTCACCCTTCGATTTCCAAGATGATCAATATCATCACCATCTCGAAGCTGATCTTTTAACCCGACCAGGTGCTTGACGCCGAGAATTATATCTTCTTTGGTCAAAGTTCTGGTCTCAATGGGGGTATCAACTCCAAGCTTAGAGTTAATCTTATAACGACCAACCACAGAAAGATCATAGGTGGAGGAATCAAAAAAGAGTTTATCAAAAAAAGCTTTGGCGATTTCAGGTGTTGGAGGACTTGATGGTCGAAGTCGACGATATATTTCAATAAGCGCCTGCTCAGAGTCCTGAACCTTATCGACAAATAATGTTTTACGAAATGCTTCCGAAACCTTGACACCATCAATAAAAAGTATTTCAAAATCTGATATTTTAGATTCTTTGATCGTCTCAAGAAGTGTTTCAGAAAGAGGATCATTGCATTTTGCGATCAGTTCATCACTGGCAGAATCAACCAGGTCTGTCACCAGAAAGCGGTCAATCAGTTCTTCTTCAGGTATTTCAATGTAATCAAGACCAGCCTTTGTTATCTTCTTAGCGAGAGCTCTTGATGCCTTACGACCTTTCTTCCCCAGCACTTTACCATCACCGGGGTCAATCAGATCAGTAAACAGACGTTGACCAATAAACGTTTCAGGTTGAAATTTAATAAAAAACTTACCCTTTTTCACCCTGACAGAGTCAACGAGATAAAAAAGACGTAATAATTCTTCATCGTTATAGCCCAAGGCTTTCAGCAATGTCGTGACCGGGAGTTTTCGCCGTCGATCAATTCGTACATACAAAATATCTTTGATATCAAATTCGAAATCAAGCCATGACCCCCGAACCGGAATGATCCTGGCAGAGTAAAGTCGCTTTCCAGAAGAATGAGATTTACCGTTATCATGGGTATAAAACATGCCGGGTGATCGTTGCAGCTGATTCACAACAACCCGCTCTGTTCCATTGACGACAAAAACTCCGTCCTTGGTCATAAGGGGCAAAGAACCCAGGAAGACCTCCTGTTCTTTAATATCACGAACAGATTGAACCCCGGTAGTTTCGTCTACATCAAATGTAATGAGACGAATTGTAATCTTAACCGGGACATCATGTGTCATTCCCCGCTCAATGCACTCTTCTATAGTATACTTAGGTTCACCAAAGGAATAACGGACGAATTCAAGGGAGCATAATCCGTTAAAATCTGTTATCGGAAAAATATTCTGAAAGATAGCCTGAAGTCCAACATCCTCACGCTGGTCAGGGGCTATGCCACGTTGTAAAAACCTCTCATACGAATATCGCTGCATGGCGATAAGGTGGGGTGGTTCGACAATCTGGCGTGTTTTGGCAAAACTCTTTCGTACTCTATTCATGATTCCTCTCGATACAATCCGCTAAAACCAGGTTCAGACATCAAAAACTACATATCTTTAATGTGTTACAAGATTTAAATTTTCCAATAAACCTCGTGGTGCCTACAAACGCAACAACGCTACGAGGATTTCCCCCCATAGCGTTACTTTCATTTGTTGACATGTCAGGTCTTGCCGTACCAGACCTGACATAGAAGGAGCAGGACTACTTGATTTCCACGGCACCACCAACAGCTTCGATCTTTCCTTTGATCTCTTCTGCTTCGTCTTTGGAAACTCCTTCTTTAAGCGGAGCCGGAGCCCCCTCAACAAGGCCTTTAGCCTCTTTCAGGCCAAGGGCTGTAATTGCACGTACTTCCTTAATAACCTTAATCTTCTGATCACCGGCTGCAGTCAGTACAACATCAAACTCAGTTTTTTCTGCAGCAGCTCCGCCACCATCAGCAGGAGCCGCAGCAGCAACAGCAACCGGAGCGGCTGCTGATACACCAAACTTCTCTTCAAGAGCCTTAACAAGATCAGCAACTTCGAGAAGGCTCATTTTTTCTACAAGTTCTACAACCTGTTCTATAGCATCAGACATCTTTCACTCCTCCAGATAAAATATAAATTAATTCTCTTTTTGATCTTTAATTGCCTGCAGTGCATATACCAGATTATTCGGAGCCGCATTAAGCGTTCGAACAAGTTTGGTAGGTACAGCCGCAAGAACTCCACAAAGTTGGCCAAGAAGCTGATCCTTAGTCGGCAGTTTGGATAATGCTTTCACATCATCAGCCGTCATCAGCTTGCCATCAAGACCAGCTGCACGAATCTTTAATGCTTCAAATTCCTTACCAAACTCAGCAAGTGCTTTAGCTGGACCAACGGGTTCCTCAAAACTAAAGGCAATGGCTGTCGTTCCGGTAAAAACTTCGGTCAAACTTTCATACTCAGTCCCTTTAACAGCAAGCCTGAGCAGTGTATTCTTGGCAATCTGGATATGTGCATTCTGCTCTCGCAGAGAGCCACGTAACTTTTCCAGCTCTGTGACCTTTAATCCGCGGTAATCAGCTACTACAGCGAACTTGGCCTTACTAAAGGTCTCGTTGAGTTCACTGACCTTTGTCGCCTTGGTATCGCGATTCAACTGGTACACCTCCTTGGTAGTCGCGGGACAATCGTGAGACAACAGAATGCAGAATGAAGACTTTGTGCCATTTACTGTTTATCAGTAACAGTCAACGGTCTCGGCAGGTAACCATAAAAAAGGTTATTAAACACTCAGTACCTGCTGTCTCTGACCTTCCCAGGTTAAAACAACAAAATTGTATAAAAATAGACTAATGAAAATCCAAAACAGCACACTACTAAAAGCGGCTGCTCAAATCAGGTACTAATCCTTAAGAAGAGCACGTACTTGCTGTGGATCAACTTTTACGCCTGGCCCCATAGTGCTTGAAACAACAATAGAACGAAGATAAACCCCTTTACTTGAAGAAGGTTTCAGCTGAATCAATCTGTCGATAAATGCGGAAACATTCTCCACTAGTTTATCTGCACCGAAAGAACGCTTACCAACAAGGGCATGCACAATTCCTGCCTTCTCCACACGGAAATCAACCTTGCCCATCTTGGTTTCCTTAACGACCTTTTCAATGTCGAAAGTAACAGTGCCAAGTTTGGCATTGGGCATCAGGTTTCTTGGACCAAGAACACGCCCGATTTTGCCGACTTCACCCATCATATCAGGAGTGGCAATGGTTTTATCAAATTCAAGCCAGCCATCTTTGATTTTAGCAATCAGCTCATCTGAACCGGCGTAATCAGCGCCGGCGGCAAGGGCTTCAGCTTCTTTTTCGCCTTTGGCAAAAACAAGCACGCGCACTTCCTTTCCGGTGCCATGAGGCAGGATTACAGTCGAGCGAACCATTTGATCTGCATGTCGGGGGTCTACACCCAATCGGACTGCGATATCAATTGACTCATCAAATTTTGCACATGCGTTCTTAGTGATAAGATCCATAGCATCCTGAAGCTCGTAAAGAACTGTGCGGTCAATTGCTTCTGCTGCGTTTCTGTATTGTTTTCCGTGTCTGGGCATTTTGAAGACCTTAAGTTGTTCTCCCTAATCCGCTGGTCAGCCGGACAGGTACAAACGAATTAATCTCAATAAATCAGTCTAAAACTGTAATACCACAACTGCGTGCAGTTCCTGCAACAATTCGCATGGCATGATCAATATCATACGCATTAAGATCAGGCATTTTAATCTCAGCAATCTCTTTAATTTTATCCTTTGAGATCTCAGCAACACGCTCGCGTTTGGGATTACCTGAGCCCTTTTGCAGGCCGGCTGCCTTAAGAAGCAACACTGAGGCTGGCGGCGTTTTAGTAATGAAGCTAAATGACCGGTCAGCAAAAACCGTGATGACGACAGGTATAATTGTATCGCCTTCAGCCTGGGTTTTGGCGTTAAAAGCCTTACAAAAATCCATGATGTTAACACCATGTTGACCAAGCGCAGGCCCAACTGGTGGAGATGGATTTGCCTTACCTGCAGGTATCTGCAATTTAATATATGATTGTATTTTCTTAGCCATTGTTTACTCCTCCACGGCGAAACCGGGAGCTAATTATTACTTACCTGGATATATTCAAGTTCAACAGGTGTTGAACGTCCAAAAATAGAAACCATAACACGGACTCTTCCTTTATCCGGAAAGACCTCATCAACCGTTCCCTGAAAGTTGGCAAAAGGTCCTTCTGTAACCCGGACGACATCGCCAATTTCGAAGATAACTTTGGGCTTGGGTTTTTCCGCCCCTTCAGCTATCCGGCCAATGATTTTGTCAGCTTCTTCCTGTGTGAGTGCAGGAATCATCTTATATATTTCACTATCGCCAATAGCCTGGTTGGCATTAACGCCTACAAATCCAGTAACCCGGGTCGTTTCGACAACCGTGTGCCAGGAATGCTCATTCATATCCATGTTAACAAGGATATAACCGGGAAAAAATTTCCTCTCGGATGTCTTTCGCGCACCCTTAACCATCTCAACAACTTGTTCCGTCGGGACGAGGATATCGCCAAACATCTCTTCCTGACCAGCCTGGCTGATACGATCTTCAAGAGCAGCTTTTACTTTATCCTCAAAGCCCGTATGCGTATGGACAATGTACCAGTATTTCGCCATATTAAATGCCTATTGCAAGATCATCGTAACAAGTTTTCCGAGGAAGAAATCAACTGAGCCTAAATATAAAGACAGCACGATCGTCAGGACAACAACAAATCCAGTCAGGCCGAAAGTAACCTTACGATCAGGCCAGACAATTTTTTTATATTCAGCAACAACCTCATGATAAAAGTCTCTTATGGATGAGGGCGCAAAAGGTGACTTTTGGGGTTGAGTTGCCTGAACCTGTCCCTTTTTGTTACCTACTGAATTCTTTTTATTTGCCATTGTCTCATCGTTTTAGAGATAATCATTAGTCCTGGCAGGCCAGGAGGGACTCGAACCCCCAGCCCTCGGATTTGGAGTCCGATGCTCTACCAATTAGAGCTACTGGCCTGCACCATATTTATGCTACCGCATACATTAAGCCCTCTAGGAGCCTGACAAAATATTACTTGGTTTCCTTATGCGGAGTATGGGTCTTGCAGAACGGACAAAACTTTTTTAATTCCAGCTTATGCGGGATTGTCCGTTTATTCTTTGTCGTAGTATAATTTCGTTGCTTACAATCCTGACAAGCAAGCGTTATGATATCTCTCATGTTTTTTGTCCTGATATATAGACTGCAGCCGGACAGATTGCCCGGCTGCACTTAGTCTACCCTCATGACCGGTTTATATCCGGTTATGGTTGTAAACCTATTCGATTATTTCACTAATCACGCCAGCGCCTACGGTACGACCACCTTCACGAATCGCAAAACGAAGGCCCTCTTCCATGGCAATAGGAGTAATCAACTCGCCAACTATATGGATATTATCTCCTGGCATGACCATCTCAACACCCTCTTCAAGCGTACAGACTCCGGTAACATCGGTTGTACGGAAGTAAAACTGAGGTCGATAGCCGTTGAAAAAAGGCGTATGACGCCCGCCCTCTTCCTTGGTCAGGATGTAAGCCTCGGCTTTAAATTTCTTATGCGGTGTGATTGAACCGGGGGCAGCAAGAACCTGACCACGGACAACTTCGTCGCGTTTAGTCCCACGAAGAAGAGCACCAATGTTATCACCTGCCTGACCTTCATCAAGAAGTTTACGAAACATTTCAACGCCAGTGATGGTCGTGACCTGGGTATCGCGGATACCAACGATCTCAATCTCATCACCTACGTGGATAACACCTCGTTCAACACGACCTGTGGCCACTGTTCCACGACCGGAAATAGAAAATACATCTTCTACCGGCATCAGGAAAGGTTTATCAACATCACGTTTTGGTTCGGGAACCCAAGTGTCAATAGAGTCCATGAGTTCCCAGATGCATTTAGTTTTCTCTTCATCTTCGGGATTCTCAAGGGCCTGTAATGCTGATCCGTGTATAATAGGTGTATCATCACCAGGAAAATCATACTTATCAAGCAGCTCGCGCAGCTCCATCTCAACTAGTTCAATCAACTCATCATCATCAACCATGTCGCATTTATTCAAAAACACTACCATGGCAGGAACACCGACCTGACGAGCAAGCAGGATATGCTCACGGGTCTGAGGCATAGGGCCGTCGTCTGCACCAACAACCAAAATCGCACCATCCATCTGTGCGGCACCGGTGATCATATTTTTGATATAATCAGCATGGCCGGGGCAGTCTACATGAGCGTAATGACGCTTATCTGTCTCATACTCTACATGGGCTGTTGCAATTGTAATACCACGTTCCTTCTCCTCGGGAGCCTTGTCGATATCACTGAAATCAGTAAAATCGGCCTGTCCTTTAGTAGAAAGTACACGGGTAATTGCTGCTGTCAATGTGGTCTTACCGTGATCAATATGACCGATTGTACCAACGTTAACGTGCGGCTTCGTCCGCTCAAATTTTTCCTTTGCCATTGCTGTGTCTCCTCAGACAAAAGTTCAACTTGGCCAGCTGGCCATTTTAACCAAATGATACCTGGAGCCCACGACCGGACTTGAACCGGTGACTTCCTCCTTACCAAGGAGGTACTCTACCACTGAGTTACGTGGGCAGTGCATAACCTTATGCTTCAACACAAGAAGGCTCCTTCGTTACCTGCAACATGGAGCGGGAAACGAGACTCGAACCCGCAACCCTCAGCTTGGAAGGCTGATGCTCTACCAATTGAGCTATTCCCGCCCAGTCAAAAAGATAACTTTGGAGCATACCTCACACCTCTTGTGTGATAACCTGCTCTGCAATGTATGGTGGAGGGGGGAGGATTCGAACCTCCGAAGGCTCCGCCGACAGATTTACAGTCTGTTCCCTTTGACCGCTCGGGAACCCCTCCACACAAAACAGAAATCAGAATCCAGAGGTATTACAACCTCCTGGGTGCTGGTTTCCGGTTTCTGACTGGAGCTGGCGATGGGACTTGAACCCGCAACCCCCTGATTACAAATCAGGTGCTCTACCAATTGAGCTACGCCAGCATGAACCTAGCAAATATATCCTTTAATACAAAAAAAGCAACATCTTTTTTTTGCAAATCGTAAATAAAAAAAGCTGGAGGCGAAGCCCCCAGCTTTAACAAAATGATGTAAGTAAAACGCTGAACTTATTCTTCGTTCAACGGATTCTTTACATATGCTGAATCACGGTAGCGCTCAAATACCATTGCAGCAGTTCTGTAGACTAGATGAGCAAATTTTGTATAAGGCATATACAGAAACAGCATCATAACAGCCACCAGATGCAGAAAGTAGGTAACATAGCCAAGTGACACCAGACCAATTAACCGAAATAATTCTGCTCCAATACCGGTTACGCCTACGCCCATAATCATCCAGATAAGAAACCAGTCATAAAAGGTCTTTGATGCCTGACCATCGGATTCCATCTGAGAACGATTGCCCCAAAGTATACCTGTGCCGACTATAAGAGCAATTGCTGCAACGTTGGCCACAATCTTCACAGGATTCCATAACGACATGGGACCATGAAGAGAAGGAATGAAGATACCAAGCATATCCTGTGCAAAAGCTGAATAGGCGGTCACAAAGGCAAGTGCCATAAATGCCCACATAAGAGGCAGATGACCACGAACTCTATCTTTATTTGTAACACATTCCTTAAAGCGGTCATGCTGGACTATCTCAACAACAGAGGGCCAGATAAACTCTTTAACAAACTGAGGCACAGAGGGACGGTACAAAGCTTCACCAACCCCTGCATTTTCTGCCATCTTTTTCCAGAGGGCTGTAACACCTTTATAGACAGAATAAACTGCCACACCGGCAGCAGACAACATAATTACATCAATAAACAACACGTTTTTTGCCAGAAGACGAAAATTCCAATGTCCAAAGAAATGACCATAACCTGCATGGACAAACTCTTCGGTTGTCGGAAAATGCATACCGCCTGAAATCAGCCAAAGAACAAAAATTATTACAGCGGGTATTCCAATAAGAATTGGGAGGTTTTTTCCTGAGCTAGCTAAATTTGCCAGTCCTGCAGGCCAGCCAAAGTACTTATATGAATAGGCACGAATGGCTCCAAGTACATCACCAGGTTTAGCTCCACGAGGACAGTACGCAGTACAATCACCGCACTGATGGCAAAGAAAAACATTGGGATCACCAATGAGCTTATCCTTAAGTCCCCATTGAGCCAAAACCATTTCTCGACGTGGAAATGGATTATCATCAGAGGAAAGCGGGCAGACGACAGAGCAAGTTGCGCACTGAAAACACTTTTTTAGAGTGTCGCCACCAGCCTCCTTCATATCTTTTATAAAACTAATATCGGGTTGTACGTTCATAGACATTTTATCCTCCTGTCCTGAAAATTATTTTTCCAATATGTCGAAACTAAAAAAAGTTCATTCTATCAAGTTAACTATATCTGCCCGAAACTCCCGAGCAGATATAGTTTCGACACACAGCGAGGTTAGAAGCCCTTGAACGGGTTCGGTCCCATCTCAATAATCGACTCAACAAAATCATCCACAATCTGAGGAATCTTATCGTAGTCTGAAATTGCGACCTGCTCAACTGCACAGCGCTCCGGCTCAAGACCAAGGGTTCCGAGAGTCTCACCAATATTTTCCATCCGCTTGTTGGCGATCTCTGATCCCTTAACAAAGTGACACTGGTAGTCATCACCATACCGACACCCCAGAAGAAGCGCACCGTCCATACCTGATGACATGGCATCCTTAATCCAAACCATATTAACAGAACCAAGACAACGAACCGGGATGAAACGAACCAGTCTGTTCATTTTATTGCGGTGCATACCAGACATATCAATTGCAGGATATGCATCATTCTCACAGACAAAAACTACAACCCGCAACTTATCCTCGTCGTCATCGGGAACCTCAATGGCCTTAACCATTGAACCAATCATATCGACGTTGTAATCGGCAAAACCGATAATACGCTCGGGACAGGCACCCATACAGGTACCACAACGGCGACAACGTGTCGGATTTGGCAGCGGTGTGCCTTTCTCATCGTCGTCAAGTGCGCCAAACGGACACTCTTCTGTACAACGCTTACACTGTGTACAACGAGACATGAAAAAGTCTGGATAGGTCATATCGCCTGAACGAGGATGAACAGAAACACCACGATTCGCTGATTCGATACACTGAATTGCTTTTAAAGCGGCACCGGTCGCATCGTCAATGGTTTCTTCCATGGTCTCAGCCTTACGAACGCCACCACAAGTGTACACACCTGTACGACGGGTTTCATAAGGAAAGCAGATGAAATGAGAGTCTGCGTAACCATCAAAGAGATCAAGATCAAGGAATGCGTTTCCTTGACGATAAGAGAGGTTAATTGTCGGCTCATCACACGTTGTGGGTACCATACCAGCGGCGAGAACAACCATATCAACTTCAAGGGCAAGATCTTCGCCAAGAAGTGTATTTTCGGCTGTAACAACAAGTTTATCGCCTGAAGCCTCGACACCTGTAACAGTTGCTTTTGTCA
>JALXCX010000466.1 GCA_026990725.1 Desulfobulbaceae bacterium | reverse complement strand
GGATTCGGTTCTAGGGATGATTCGTCCGCGATAAAGATGAACCGGTCCCAAGTATGATACATCTCCCCCATCCCCAGGCTTCACCCGGCCTGCTCTTTGCCAACAGTCGTGGAGAAATACTTGACTACGACGGGCTGAACATGGCCGGAGCCAGCGGTGGGCAGTTCGTCCTGCCCGCCAACATTGAGCTTATTGAGCTTCCGGAGGGCAGCGAACTCTTTGTATTACCGGGAAGACTGCCTGTGGGCATGGATAGGAAAACCGGAGAACCGGCGCTCCTTGACACCAATCCCTATGCCGAAAACGACGAAATTTCCGCTGTGGCCGCCTTTATGGCTCCGGCCCATACCGCTCTGTATACGGCAGCCTATCAGACACAAGACAAGGCCCCTCTGCTGCCGCTTTTTGCCTACACGGCCGTGGGCTGGCTTGACGATAAATTCTGGGTTGCCGCCTTTCGCAGCGATGCGGATACCCGGCAGGATGCCTGCCAGTTCGACCAGGAACTCATAACCCGTAAAACTACAAAACAGCTTGGCGCATTTCCAGCAAACCGTTTGATTCAACATCTGGGTAAATGCTGTCTCACCTATGGCTGTCCGGCAGCCCGCAACTATTTTCTCGGCCGCTGGGAGGCTCCGCTGCCCTGCTCGCCCATCTGTAATGCCTCCTGTGTGGGTTGCATTTCCCTGCAGCCATCAGGGTGCTGCCCTTCCACTCAGGACCGCATCCAGTTTGTCCCGACGGCCAATGAACTTGCAGAAATAGCCGTGCCCCACCTGAAAAACGCCAAACTCCCGGTGGTCAGTTTTGGTCAGGGCTGTGAGGGAGAACCTCTCCTGCAGGCGCAAACGATGGAAAAAGCGATTAAACTCATCCGCACGTCCACCGGCAGGGGCACCATCAACCTTAACACAAACGGGAGCCTGCCCGGGGCTGTCAGACAACTGGCAGAAGCAGGACTGGACTCGATCCGGATCTCCATGAATTCTGCCCGGCCGGAATGTCACAGCCGCTATTACCGCCCGTCCGGATTTTCGCTTGCCGAGCTGCGCGACTCAATCAAAATCATGAAAGAACGGGACAGGCACGTCTCGCTGAATTATTTTATTTTGCCCGGGTTTACTGATGATCCTGACGAGTACGCAGCCCTTGCAGAACTCATTGCCGACTGTCATCCGGATCTGATTCAACTCCGCAACCTGAACATGGACCCGGAGCATTATCTCAAAGTTGTCCAACACGCCCCGGATCAGCCTCCCATGGGCATGCTCAACTGGTTAGACACGCTCAGAACACAATTCCCGGATCTTCAATTCGGCTATTTCAACCCGCCTGTTCACGGATAAGCGTTTGGGTCACCTTGGTCAGCTCTGTTTCCGCTGCCTGCACACTTTCCCTATCGTTTCTTACAAAAAAATCCATGGCCCTCTCCCAGCCCTGCAGCATCGAGGAAGATGTCTGAACCTTAACCGCCAGATTATGGCCAAAAGCGTAATTGGAGGCAAAATAATGAGTGAATTCCTTCATGCGGCCAAGTCGTCGTTCCGGCAGAAAACGCTTGCACACGGAGACAACAAACCGGCCATACATCTCAGGCAGACTGATGGGCAGAGGAGCAACATCCAGTCCATACACTTCCCGGGCAATGTCCGCAAAAAGCCAGGGCGTAAAGGCGGCCCCGCGACCAATCATCAGGCCGTCTGCACCACTTGCCTGCAGACATTTTTTTGCATCAGCCACAGACAGTACAGAGCCGTTGGCAATAACCGGAATAGAAAGCCTTTTTTTCACTTTGGCCACCCAGTGCCAATGAGGAGTCCTGCAGAAAGCCTCTTTGCGCAATCTGGCATGAACTGTCAACAGGTCAATCCCCTCGCCCTCAAGCATTGAGCAAAAATGGCACAGCGTATCTTCAGAAAGAACTTCACCAAGACGAATCTTGGCCGTTAATGGCAAAGATGTTGCCTTTCGGGCCCGGGCAACGATAGAGCGAACCTTTTCCGGCATCTCCATTAATGAACTGCCGCCCCCGCTCCGTCTGACCCTTGGAGCGGGGCAGCCAAGATTGAGATCAATGGCATCTGCTCCAAACCGATGCACAGCTTCTACAGCAGGTCCGACCTCCTCTTGATCTTTTATCAACAGCTGATAGGAAAGTGGGCTTTCACGGCGCGTACGCACAAGAAATGGGGATAATTTTTCATTTTCGACAGGCAACCTTCTGGCTGCAAGCATCTCCGTGGACAACAGGCCAACACCTCCGTAATCAAGAAGCAGGGTTCGTAACGCCGAATGGGTCAGACCCGCCATAGGCGCTAACAGAAGTGGAGGAGAAATTTGTAAATTTTTAATGTTCAGTTGAGAATTCTGCAACATGCCCCCTGGCAATAATAAATGAGGTCAATTTAAAAAATGTTGTAACAATTTCAGCCTGTCATGGAAACGGTACGAAGTTCACCCCAACAGAGCGGGTGAATGACTATTCATTTCATCTTGACAGCGTGTCCTACTAATAGTAAGAATGATTATTTCATATCGGTTTTTCATAACTCTTGCAACAGGATAGAAAGATGAATGCACCAACCCCAATGATCCGTCTGACAACACAGCGACAGATCATACTGGAAGAACTTGCCAAGGTAAAAACACACCCGACAGCCAGTGAACTTTATGACATGGTTCGTAAACGATTGCCAAGAATCGGCCTCGGCACAGTGTACAGAAACCTTGAGCTTATGGCAGACAACGGGATGATTTTAAAACTTGAAGTCGGCGGAACTCAAAAACGCTTTGACGCTTTCACCGATCCCCATTACCACATCCGTTGTTCATGTTGCGGAAAAGTCGATGACATGGATTTACCAGTCCTTGACAACCTTGTCAACTCGGCCGACCAAAACAGCTCTTATCAGATTATTGGTCATCATGTTGAATTTACCGGCATCTGCCCGGACTGTCAGAAGAATCAAAACAACAAAACAACCCATTAAGGACTATTGAGAAC
>JALXCX010000465.1 GCA_026990725.1 Desulfobulbaceae bacterium | reverse complement strand
AAAAAAATATCCGGTTTGCCGGCAACGGACAACGGCAATACCTGACCGGACTCAGACTCGGCGGTAAAAGAGTTCTTATCCTTTTGGACAGATCGGCCTCAATGCTTGACAGGACTATTGTCAATGTAATCAGGCGCCGCAATATGGATGACAACAGCAAACGGACTGCGCCCAAATGGAAGAAAGCCCGACGCACAGTTGCATGGCTCATGGCCAACCTGCCATCCAGCTCACTTGTGCAGGTGTACGGTTTTAACACCGCCTCAAAACCCGTCCTGCCCGCAACTGCAGGCAAATGGGTACCTGTAACCCAGCATACGAAAATCAATCAGATGATGCGTGCGGTCGCACAACTCATCCCCCAACAGGGGACAAGTCTTGAAAATGCCTTCCGGACAGCCGCAGCCATGCAACCGTCCCCGGACAATATACTGCTGCTCACCGACGGATTACCGACCCAGGGGAGAAACAAACCAATGTTTTCCAGTGTTTCCGGTAAAGGCAGAATCAAACTCTTTGAACGGGCGGTCCGCCAGCTGCCCCGGGAAAGTACGGTAAACACGATTTTGTTCCCCATGGAAGGAGATCCTGTGGCACCGGCGCTCTTCTGGAAACTTGCCGTTGATACTGACGGCTCCTTTCTCACCCCGACACCCGATTGGCCATGAGAAGAAAACGCAAAGAAATAGAGGTGTTTTCTCTTTCCTTTCTCGATGTTGTCTCCTGCGGATTTGGGGCAATAATCCTGCTTCTTGTCATCTCACGGGTTTCTGAGCCCACTGTTATCGAAAAAATCAGCGTCGATTTAAGCGGCCAGGTACTGGAGCTTGAACAGCAACTTCAGGAGATCAAAGGAAAGACATTACTGCTCAACCGTGAACTGGAAGGCAAGAAAGAACAGGTGTCCAAAGAGCAGGAGGCAATCGCAAGACTTACAGGTGAGCGGGACAAGGTACAGGGAGAATTTAAGGCAGCCCAGTCTGATGTAACAGTACAGGCTAAGATTAAGGCCCAGATGGAAGCTGCCCGACAACAGCTCAGCGCTGAAATGCAACGTCTGCAAAAGATCAAGCCGCCGGAAAAAACTCCAGATAGAGTCATCGGCGGCATTCCTGTGGACAGTGAATACATTATTTTTGTCATCGATACTTCGGGTTCCATGCAGCGTTATGCCTGGCCGATGGTGCGCCAAAAAATGGATGAGGTGCTGAAAATTTATCCCCGGGTCAAGGGCATCCAGGTCATGAACGACATGGGAGATTACATGTTTTCGCAGTATGCCGGCCGCTGGATACCCGACAGCCCGGCCCGGCGCAGGGCAATTCTTAAACGCCTGGCCACCTGGCGACCTTTCTCCAACTCCAGCCCAGTAGAAGGGGTGACAAGCGCCATCAGACGTTTTTATTCCCCAAACAAGGCCATGTCCATTTACATCTTTGGCGATGATTTTGCCCGGGGTGCTATCCAGGAAGTTATTGATACGGTGACATTGCTGAACAGAAATGCCACAGGCAACAGACACGGGGTACGCATCCACGCTGTTGGCTTCCCTGTTCTGTTTACCCAGCCCGGAGCGGAACAAAATATCATCCGTTTTGCTGCACTCATGCGCCGCCTGACTGAGGATAACAACGGCAGTTTTGTCGGCTTGAATTCGCTCCGTTAATATCTGGGGATAAAAAATTTCTTTAGGCTGCCTTAAATCAGACTTTCTGATATTCAATTGCTCTTGTCCGCACCTTTTCAAATGTAGCCAAAATTAACTCATCTGGTATGATCGACCAGATGAGGGAACTACAAATCAGAACTTTTAAACAAACAGGACACCCATGGCAAATGAAGTAAACAAGGTCATCTACTCGATGATCAAAGTGACTAAAAAATATAAAGATCAGGTCATATTAAAAAATATCACCCTTTCCTATTATCACGGCGCCAAGATCGGAGTACTGGGCCTGAACGGCTCGGGTAAGAGCAGCCTGCTGCGTATCCTTGCCGGAGTTGACAAGGAATTTGAAGGCAAGACCATTCTTTCTGAAGGATTCACCATTGACCTGCTCGAACAGGAGCCGGTGCTGGACCCGGAGGCGACGGTAAAAGAAATTGTGGAACAGGGGGTTCAGGAAACCGTGGACCTTCTGGCAGAGTATGAAAACATAAATGCCCGCTTTGCCGAGCCCATGGATGACGAGGCCATGCAGGCTCTCATTGAACGGCAGGGTAGTGTGCAGGACAGGCTGGAAACCGTTGATGCCTGGAATCTTGATTCTCGCCTGGATATGGCCATGGATGCCCTGCGCTGCCCGCCGCCAGACAGCAAATGCGGTATGCTGTCCGGAGGGGAAAAACGGAGGGTGGCCCTGTGCCGCATTCTGCTCAAACAGCCGGATATTCTTTTACTGGACGAACCAACCAACCATCTTGACGCCGAGTCTGTCTCCTGGTTGGAGCACCATCTTAAACAGTATCCCGGTACTGTTATTGCCGTTACCCATGACCGTTATTTCCTGGATAATGTTGCCGGCTGGATCCTTGAGCTGGACCGGGGACGGGGCATTCCCTGGGAGGGCAATTATTCTTCCTGGCTGGAACAAAAACAAAAACGTCTGGCCCAGGAGGAGAAAAAAGAATCAGAGCGCCAACGCACCCTGCAACAGGAGCTTGAATGGATACGCATGAGCCCCAAAGGCAGGCGAAGTAAAGCCAAGGCCCGCATTAAAAGCTACGAACAACTTCTCAACCAGGACAGCGGCGAACGGGTGCAAAAGATGGAAATATTCATCCCGCCGGGGCCACGGCTTGGCAAGCTGGTGATAGAGGCAGAGTCTGTAAGCAAGGCCTACGGCGACAAACTGCTTGTTGAAGACATGACCTTCTCCCTGCCGCCGGGCGGCATTGTTGGTATTATCGGCCCAAACGGCGCCGGTAAGACCACGCTGTTTAAAATGATCACCGGCAGAGAACAACCCGATGGCGGCACCATCCGGGTCGGGGAGACTGTCAAGCTCTGCTATGTGGATCAGGAACGCGATAACCTTGATCCGGATAAAACTATCTGGGAAACCATCTCCGAGGGACAGGAAGTAATCTGGCTTGGCACCCAGGAAGTCAACTCCCGGGCCTATGTGGCCAAGTTCAATTTTGCCGGATCTGCTCAACAGAGCAAGGTCGGCGAGATCTCCGGCGGCCAGCGCAACAGGGTACATCTGGCCATGATGCTTAAAGAAGGCGGCAACGTCCTGCTGCTTGATGAACCAACCAATGACCTTGATGTCAACACCCTGCGTGCCCTTGAACAGGCGCTGGACAACTATGGCGGCTGTGCTGTCATCATCAGTCATGACCGCTGGTTTCTTGACCGGGTTGCCACCCACATCATGGCCTTTGAGGGAGATTCACAGGTAGTCTGGTTTGAGGGCAACTATTCCGAGTATGAACAGGATTACAAAAAAAGGATGGGAACTGCTGCTGATCAGCCCCACCGCATCAAATACCGGCAACTGACACGAACCTAGGCTTTATCGGCAATGGTATACTTTTCCCAAAAAATGACTTATTGATCTGGATCATTTTTTTATTACTCTTCATTGTTTAGACTGACAGACAGAAACAGTGTCGCACCCCGGTTCAGGGTTTAATATTTGTAACTATTCAGGTAATAGTCTAATGTTGGCATAACCTGTGGCCTGTAACTGTACAGATGTGCTCCGTCTTTCGGCAAGCAGGCCAACGAACTATAGCCTGTCTATGTGAGGCGGCCTGATCGCCGAAAGATGGGGTGCAGCTAAACAGTTACTAATATTTTAGACAGAGTTGTGGAGGTTTATTATGGCAGGATGTGGCTGTGGTTGTAACTCGGAAGCAGAAGGTGGAGGCCCCTTTTCCAAAGGAAGAGAGTTGGTGGAATTTGTCTATAATGCCCACGAAGGTACGGTCCGAAACAAGCCCATGGCCCGCGGGCCAATTGAGGTGACCTGCCAGGGATGCAACGCTCCCTTTGTCATGGAAACCTACCTGGCAAAATGCCCGAAATGCGGTGGAGTTCACGCTGTTGCTCCAATGAACCCTGTGCCTGAAAACGTCCAGTTTGCGGGCAAAGATTTTACGCTACCCGAGTAACCAGCATAGCTGGAGTTTTGAATTCCACTTTCATATAAATGAAACTTTACAGAAAAATCGGCTACACAGCCCCTGCAAGAGAGATCAGTTCGAGACGGTGGTTGTTTTCCGGATGATTGGGCGACGGCCCTTCCACCAGAATGGCAAAACTGCCGTTAAGTCCCAGTTCTCTTGCTAGTACCTCGGCATACTCATTCCAATCTTCGGGCATCGGATCGGCGAGAACCGCATAAACGCCGGAAGAAAAACAAAGCTGTCTGCAGGTTTTGGATGAACTGCTGATGGCATTAATCCAGACCCTGTGCCGAAAACGGGCAATATTTCTCGCAGTTGCTCCACTCTGCGTTGGAACCAGCAACATGGCGGGATGAGCCGATTCCAGGGCTGTGTTGACAGTCAGAGCAATGAGATCGGTGGGCCCTGACACCTGTTGCCACTGCTCTTTGACCTGCTCCTTTAAGGTGCAGGCTGATCTGCCGTTTTCCGTGGCCACGGCAATCGAAGTCAGCATGGCAACCGATTCCACGGGATAATCACCCATTGCCGATTCGCCGGAGAGCATTACACAATCGGTGCCGTCTAAAATGGCATTGGCGACATCAGTTGCCTCAGCCCGGGTGGGGCGGCGGTTATGAATCATCGACTCCAGCATCTGAGTGGCCGTTATGACCGGTTTCCCCTGCAGGTTAGCCTGCACCATCAGCTGCTTTTGCACAACGGCAATCTCTTCAATGGGAATTTCAACCCCGAGATCCCCCCGGGCAATCATTATGCCGTCTGTTACGGCAAGGATTTCCGCAAAATTTTCCAGAGCTGCAGACCGCTCGATTTTGGCAATAATAAAGGGATAATAAGCCATGGCTGCAGCGGCATCCCGCAGGGCATGGATATCTGCAGCAGTCGAAACAAACGACTGGCTGACTGCATCCAGCCCCTGCTCTCTGGCAAAATTTAAACCGGCATGATCCTGCTCGGTAAAGGCAGATTCCCCCAAGTCAATACCCGGCAGATTTAATCCCTTATGAGAAGATAATTCTCCCCCCACTTGTACACGGCAATGAACATCATCTCCGTCGATTTCCTCTACCTGCAGCTGGATGAACCCATCGTTTAAAAACAGAGTATCTCCAGGATGCACGACGTGCGGCAACTGCGGATAACTCATTGAAACCGTCTCAATATTTCCTTCAATATTTTTTGAGGTCAGGGTAAAGCGATTCCCGTTTTCAAGTACAACCGACCCGCCAGCAATTGTACCAATCCGCATCTTTGGTCCGGGCAAATCAGCCATAATCGCCACCCGGTGATGCGACAACTCCGCAGCACGACGAATGGCGGCAATGGTACGGGCATGTTCTGCAAATTCACCATGGGAAAAATTAAGACGCGCCACGTTCATGCCTGCATTGATCATGGCGGTCAGCGTTTCAACGCTGGCAGATGCCGGCCCCACAGTGGCAACAATTTTTGTTCTACAGGCCGGCAGTTTGTGTAAATTCATTCCTTCCATACAATCTATCCCTATTCGGGTCTTTTCCTGAAACTGCCCGTAGAATTTTGTTTTCCCCTGATATTTTCGACAGATACCGTGACCGATATCTGACAGAACCCACCCGCAAACCTGGTTCCAAGGCCTATTCGTTCTTGACCAGACGGGTCAGTCTTCGGCCATATTCGCACCGCAGCGTATCCAGATACTCTGCATCAACAGGGCCTTTCCAGGTTGTCACCTTGTAATACCGTTTGGGTAAAACAATATCCTCCGGGACAAACCCTGTGGCAAAACGAAGCTGCCAACGATGCCTGCGTATCCTTTCTCCTGCAGAAGAAAGCTGATCGGCCACCTCATCATATCCCAGGGAAGAAAGACATTCTCCCAGGACTTCGGGCGTGTAGACAGAACGGGCAAAGAGACAGGACACCATGGAGGTGAGCAGACACCTGCCCGGTTCATCGTTGATCAGAAACGAAGCCGCTTTGTCCACATCCTTTTCATTATGTTTCTGGTCATAGGAATAGCCGCCCGTATCCAGATGGGAATGACGAAACCCCAAAGACTGGGCAGCAAAATAGAGCTCGCCGGTCGCATACCCGGCCATTTCCTGCCCCAGCACACAGGCAAACTCTTCACCTCCGTATTCCCTGGCCGCAGCCAGGGTGCCCTGACCAAGCAGCCGGTAGAAATCATTGGCTCCGGTGCCCAGCAAACGCGCTGCCTGGCGATATCCTTCGGCATTGCCAAAGGCAAGAGAAATCAGGGTTTCTTTTTCTGAAATCAGTCCACGCTCAAAGGCTTCTGTCGCCCAGGCCAGAGCGACGCCTCCGGAAATTGAATCCAGCGAGACTTTCTCCATGACATCCATGACATTAAGTACCGCAAAGGCATCAGTAATACCAAGCATTGAACCGCAGGAAAAAAGCGGCTCATAATCATAGGCCACCTGACGGTAAAGATAGCGGTTATCTTTAGAAAATTTTTCCCGAACATAGCCAATATGAATACAGCCGACCGGGCAACCGGAACAGGCACCGTTTCGTAACAGGGCATCATCGGCAAAGCGCTGACCATTAATCCCCTTAATGCCCTCCGGGTCTGTTGACTGCTGCAGATTTCGCCAGGGAAGAGACTTAAGGTCATCAAGAGACTGCATGTTTGCCGGGGTGCCCAGGCTGTGATATTTGTGCATCATCTTGGTGCCGGTCACCTGTTGATAAACTTCGGCAAAGATTTTTTTATACTGATGACCTTCCGGCAGGGAAAAACTGCCATCGCCCTGGATAATGATTCCCTTCACATTTTTGCTGCCCAGAACAGTCCCGCCACCCAGCCGACCAAAATGCCGATAGGTATCAGCATTGATGCAGGCCATTGCCGAGCCGATCTCTCCAGATGGTCCAATGCGCAGAATTGAACGATGCCCGGATCCGCCCCTGCTTGTTCTACGCAAAAGTTTACCTGCAGCATAAGCATCCATGCCCCGCATAAACGATACATCTTTAAGAACAATACTGCGCGAACCTATTTCCAGACTTGATAGTTTCTTTGCCCGTCCGGTGATCACCAGGGCATCAAGCCCCGCAAATTTCAGGGCAAGGGCTGACCGGCCCCCGGCATGGCTTTCGGTATACTGATCGTGATACGGACTTTTAAAAGCGGCAACGGTTTTACTCATCAAAGGGAAGGCCCCGGTCAACGGTCCAATGGCCAGGATAAAGGGCTGCTCCTCTTCGTTCCAGGGCAAATCGACCCTGCCAAAACGATCAAACAGCAACGCCGCCAATCCGGAGCCGCCAATGGCTGTTACACGTCCATCAATGTCGTGCACTTTGCTGTGACGGGTGCTCAGATTGACTTCAAGTACTCTGAAATGTAATCTATTCATACAATCACCTCACCAGGCGCAACAGTTGCAGGGTCCCGCATCTCCAAACAGTCGTGAGGGCAAAATTTTACACATTGTCCGCATTGAATACAGACAAAAATATCTCCGCCCCGGCCCTGCAGAATACCGTCAACCGGGCAGGCGGCAACACACTCTCCGCAATGGATACAGAGTTTTTCTTTGTAGATAACGCCCCCGCCCTTACGCTGTCCCATGGCTCCGGTGGGGCAGACAGCCACACAGGGTGCATCAAGACAGGCCAGGCAACGCTCGGCAGTAAAGCCGGAAGACAAACCACCTGTTGAATGAATTCGGATCCCGGCTGTTTCCCAGGACAGACATTTATGAACGAGACGGGCGCAGGCAAGGGCACAGGAATGACAGCCAATGCATCGCTCCATGTGGGGAGCAGTAAGAATCTTCACAATAGACCTTTTAAAAAAAGTTTAACATGCATCCAGGGTAGCCTGGTCAGGCATTATGCTTTAGGGTGTAATGTAGAGAAATGAACTCATCAATAATGATAGCACCCGAGGGGTGAAGAAACAAGAAAAAATGGGGGTTTCATTTCAGACGATTTAATGATACATTGTGGCATAAGTTATTCTTTTTAAACTAATCTATCCCGGAGCGCCTCATGGGGAAAAAAGAAGTAGACTCAGGTGAATGCAACTCAGACATCCAGCCGGCCCGCCTTGTTTTTGATCATATTCCGGATGTGGTCAATCAACTGGTTAAAGGATTTATCTCAAAAAAGTGGTCAAGCCATATTGAGCCGGTTCCCATTCCTTCTAAACAGGAAGTGGTGGATCTTGTTCAGCAGGCACAGCGGATTCTTTTTCCGGGTTTTTTCACCCCCATGAATCTCAGTCCCGCAAGCCTGGAATACCACCTTGGCCAGAACCTGACCCTTTTTTACGAAAGCCTTGCAAGACAGGTCAGTTCGGCAATCCGTCATGACTGCTTTCGTCATAATCAAACCTGCACAAAATGCGGTGAACGAAGCGACCGGATTGCCGGTGAGTTCATAAAAACCCTGCCGCAAATACGGGAACTGCTGGAATCTGACATCAATGCAACCCTTGAAGGCGACCCGGCAGCAACCAACGCGGACGAAGTCATCTTCAGCTATCCCGGCCTGTTTGCCATTCTGGTCTATCGACTGGCACACAGACTTATTGAACTCGAAGTGCCAATTATTCCGCGAATTTTAAGTGAATATGCCTACCACCGTACAGCCATTGATATTCATCCGGGGGCGACCATTGGCGATTCTTTCTTTATCGACCATGGGGCCGGGGTTGTCATTGGTGCCACAAGTACCATAGGCAGCAGGGTCCGCATCTACCAGGGAGTGACGCTTGGCGCACTCTCTCTGCCCAGGGGGGCCGGTGAACTTTTAAAAAACACCAGACGACACCCCACCATTGAAGACGATGTCATCATTTATGCCAATGCAACCATTCTTGGCGGCGAGACAGTCATCGGGGCCCGTTCAATCGTCGGCGGGAATGTCTGGCTTACGGAAAGCATAGGCCCGGACACCAAAGTCCTCTTAAAACAGCCGGAGCTGCTTTATATAGGGAAAAAGTAACTATTCAGATGATCAGCACAATACTGGTACAACCTGTGGCCTGTAACTGTTCAGATGAACTCCAGAATCCGGTAAGCAGGCCAACGAACTATAGCCCGTCTATGTGAGGCGGCCTGATCGCCGCACTGTGCGGGTGCAGCTGAACAATTACGGGAAAAAAGTAAAGGAGAAACAAAATGACAGCCTGTAAAGATCTCGCAAGCAGTGTCGGCAACACATCTCTTGTCCGCTTAAACAACATTGCAGCCCATTGCGGTGCAGCTGTTTTTGCAAAACTTGAATCAGGTAATCCGCTTGGCAGTGTGAAAGACCGTATTGCCGTGGCCATGATAAACCAGGCAGAAACTGACGGCCTGCTCAAGCAGGGGACGGTCGTTATCGAACCGACCTCAGGCAACACGGGAATCGGCCTTGCCTTTGTCTGCGCACATCGGGGCTACAGGCTGATCCTCACCATGCCGGAAACCATGAGTATGGAGAGGCGTAAACTCCTGGAATATCTTGGAGCGGAGCTGGTGCTGACTCCGGGACCAGACGGCATGAAAGGAGCTATTGCCCGGGCCGAAGAACTTCTTGCGGAGACAACACCCAGCTGGAATCCCGGCCAGTTTACCAATCCGGCCAATCCAGCCGCACATCGACGTACCACCGGCCCGGAAATCTGGCAGCAGACAGATGGTCTTGTCAATATTTTTGTGGCTGGAGTGGGAACCGGAGGCACCATTACAGGAGCCGGTGAATACTTAAAAGAACAAAACGACGCTGTCCGGATAATCGCTGTTGAGCCCGCTGCCTCCCCGGTTCTTTCAGGTGGCAACCCGGGCCCGCATAAAATTCAGGGAATAGGTGCCGGTTTTATCCCCGAAGTCCTCAACCTGGATATTATTGACCAGGTCA
>JALXCX010000464.1 GCA_026990725.1 Desulfobulbaceae bacterium | reverse complement strand
GTCTTCTGCACTCTTTTAATCAGGGATGTCTTTCCCGTACGCCGGGGAGCGATCAACACGACATGATCAATATTTCTGGCACAGGCTGCTAAATATTTTTCCTGTTCCTCCCTGCCGCAGAAAGGTTCATCTTCAGCATATTCTTTCAGAAAAAATGGATTTTTGTCATTCATTTGCTCTCTCCCGATTTACTTTCATATAGATATTATAACGAAGTATCAAAGGAAAAACAAAGAAAGACAATAATAAAAGAGAGGGGGCATCACATGCAAAATAAAAAAAGGTCGCCGAAGCGACCTTTTTTTGCAAACCTTGTGAAGAAAGGATTACTTGATAAACAGCATCTCTTCATAGCTGGGCAGCGGCCAGAAATCATCGGCAACTTCTGATTCCAGCGCATCAACATAACCCCGGACCTCATCCATTAAGCCACGAATCTCACCGGCACAATGCTGCATATGTTTTTCTACAGATTTGAAATTATCTTTTGCCATTGCCTTTTTCAGCTTTTCAACAGCTTTCATCATCCCCTTGACATTTGCGGCAACACTTTTGGCCAGAGATTTATCAAAATCCACACCAAGCTCTGCTGCGGCAGAGGCAGCCTGAGCCAGTTCCGATAAATAAGCCGTGGCTGCCGGATAAAAAGTCTTTGTTGCCATGCTGACAACAAGCTTGGCTTCCACGGCAATCTTAAGAATATAAATCTCGGCATCTACCTCAAAACGGGCATCAAGCTCAACAGGAGACATAACACCGGTGGTTTCAAAGAGCTGTACAACCTTCTTATCCCGAAGCGCCGGAAGAGCATCAGCGGTGGTAGGAAGATTTGCCAGACCACGTTTTTCAACGGCTTCCTTATGCCATGCTGCAGCATAACCGTCGCCACCAAAAACAACGGCTCCGTGTGCCTTCATCAACTTCTTCAGCACCTTGATAACACCGGCACGAACTGCAGCGTTACTCTTACCGTCAATTGCTTTATCCAGCTCACCGGCTATCCAGTTCAAAGAGTCAGCCAGCATGGTGTTCATTGCCGTTAAAGAACCGGCAACTGACTGCTCTGACCCAACAGCCCTGAACTCAAAACGGTTGCCAGTGAAGGCAAAAGGTGAGGTTCTGTTACGATCACCCGCATCCTTGGTAAATGGAATGATCTGGGAAAGACCAAGATCCATTAAACCACTTTCGTCAATGCCATCAAGTTTCCCTTTGGCAATTTGATCAAAGATGCCCTCAATCTGGGTCCCGAGGTACACTGAAAGAATTGCAGGTGGTGCTTCATTGGCCCCTAAGCGGTGATCATTACCGGCTGAGGCAACCACCGCCCGAAGCAGAGGCCCAAAAAGGTGGACGCCGCGAATAACCGCCCCGCAGAAAAGAAGAAAATTAAGATTCTCGTTGGGCTTGTCACCCGGATCAAGCAGGTTCCCCTGGGTGGAGTTACCAACAGACCAGTTGACATGCTTACCGGATCCGTTGATACCGGCAAAAGGTTTTTCGTGAAGGAGACAGACAAAGCCATGTCGTTTGGCTGTACTTTTAAGAACAGTCATCAGCATCTGCTGATGATCAGCAGCAACATTGGCTGCCTCAAAATAAGGGGCAAGTTCAAACTGTGCCGGCGCGACTTCATTATGACGAGTTTTTGCCGGGATACCCAGGCGGTACAGTTGTTCTTCAACATCTTGCATATACACCAGAACACGTTCAGCAATGGCTCCAAAGTAATGATCATCAAACTCCTGCCCTTTGGCCGGAGCGGCACCAAACAAGGTCCGTCCGGTTAACAACAGGTCCGGACGCAGGCTCGCAAAGTTAGCATCAACAAGAAAGTATTCCTGCTCGGCACCACAGCTTGAATTAAGAGGGGCGACATTTCGTTCACCAACCTTTTTCAAAACCTTGGTTGCCGCCGCATTCATTGCTGCATTCGAACGAAGCAGGGGTACTTTTTTATCCATGGACTCCCCGGTCCACGAGATAAAAACACTGGGTATACAGAGAGTGGCTCCGTTTCTTGTTTTCAGGATATAGGCGGGGCTGGTCGGATCCCATGCTGTATAGCCACGGGCCGCATTGGTCTGGCGAATTCCACCATTAGGAAAAGAAGATCCATCCGGCTCGCCCTTGATAAGCAGACCGCCGTTAAACTCGGTAATTGCCTTGCCGTTGGGCTCGGTAAGAATAAACCCATCATGTTTTTCAGCGGTAAGGCCTGTAAGAGGATAAAAAATATGGGAGAAATAATCAGCACCCTTTGAAATGGCCCATTCTTTAAGTGCAGCCGCAACACTGTCAGCTACTTGAGGATCAAGCGGGGCATTGGTTTCCATGGTGTTTTTCATGGCCTTATAAGCCTTCTTGGACAAAGCCTCTTCCATTTTCGCCAGGGTAAAAACATCGCTTGCCCAGATTTTGTCCAGAGTTTTGCGTTTACCTACCGGGGTTGCCGCACGATTTGTAATTTCAAATATCGCCTGTTCGCGAGCATTACTTCCACTCATTGCACTCTCCTTTAGTTAGTTCCTGGTTCATGAGGGATTAAAAGGACTTCGCTGTATGTCCCAAACGCAGTCGTCTTTTAATCGACTCAAACACTTACTGAAAACAATAAAAACAATTCCTGTAACTATTCAGTTACCGGGCACAGGTTATGCCAGCATTGTGCTGATACCTGAATAGTTACCAATTCCTTATCATAGAAAAATATCGTGCTACCTGCCGCAAGACAACAAGGCAACACGCAAAAAATCAGGAAGATGGCCACATCCTGAAAAAACTGTTGAACAATCTTATACTCTTACCCAAAAACGGTTAGTTATGCTATTAAAAAACAAGCTTTATAACTACTGATTCCTTTATTCTTCCTCTTTATCATCAATAATACGAAAAAGGGTGGCCTTGATCTTTTCCTGCAACTGAATATTCTCTACTTTTCCCCCAGCATTGTCAGTTACATAAAAGATATCAATGAGCTGCTCCACTTCCGTGGCAATCCGCGCCCGATGTATATTCAGCGAAAAGTCAGACAATGTCTGGGTCAGCTGGTAAAGTGCACCTGTCCGGTCCCCTCCATACACCTCAATAACTGTAAACTGGCCGGAGGATTCATTTTCAAGAACAACCTTTTTCTCAAGCTGCTGCACCTGCCGCCGGGGTCTGTTGCCGACAGTCTCCATTTTATTGTGGAGCTGCAGGCCGACATTCAACTTGTGCGTGACTGCCAGGTTAAGATCCTGTTCCAGGGCCTGCCAATCCTGCTCGTCGAAACCCGACGCTGCAACCGGAACCACATCAAGCACATCAACAACCGTGTTATCCGGCCAGGTAAAAATCTGGGCAGCAAGCACCGATAAATTATGCAGGGCCAAGACACCACAGAGTTTGGCCAGCAGCCCCTGGCGGTCACGGCTTAACATGAGAAGTGACCAGGAACCGTGCCTGTTTTCTGGAAACAGTAAAACTTTATTCTCAAGCATGGCCGACTGTTCCCGGTGCAGCTGCAGATGGTGAACAACCATTTCCGGTGTAAAACTCATCAGATAATCAGCCGGAAGATCGGCCAGAACCATTCGTGTCTGCTCATCAGGCTCCAGCAAACGGGCAACCTGATCGCGTAACCAGTTCACGCCCTGTTCTTCTCCGGCATCTTCTCCTGCCGGAGAAACACATCCAGCCTCCAGGCAAGCCTTTACCTTCAGAAACAGCTCAGACATCAGCGTTGCCTTCCAACTTGACCAGGCAGAAGGGCCGGTGGCCTTGGAATCGGCAATGGAAAGCAGATACAGCATACTCAACTGCGAGATGTCTTCCATCTGCTCTGCAGTCTGGTGAATAAACTCCCGATCTTCGAGATCACGACGCAGGGCCTTTTCCGGCAGAAACAAATGATACCGAATCAAAAATGACAAACATTTTCCTTCTCCGGAATCAAGCCCCATCCTCTTGGCCACGGCTTCAACCATTTCTGCCCCAAGGACTGAATGATCGGTGTGGTGTCCTTTGCCAATATCATGCAGCAATGCTGCCAGGTAAAGCAAATGCGGGGCCGGCAGAGACTGAAAAATATCCTTCTTCTCTTCTTTCAACCTGGTCAATTCGGCAACTGTCTGTAACTGATGCCGGTCAACGGTATAAATATGGTAAAGGTCGTGCTGAGCCAGGGATTCAACCCCCCCGAATTCAGGAATATATGCTGGCAGCAAACCTGTCTCAAGCATGGTTTCCAGGATTGGCAGGGGATTGCCCGGATGCATGAGAATCTCCAGAAAAATTTTTTTCACCCGCCTGGAATTCTGAAATTGTTCATCAACCAGAGACAAATTTCTGGTGATCAGCTGTCTGGTTCGGTGATGTACAGACAAGCCTTTTCGAGCAGCCTGAAGAAAAACCCGCATGAGCAAGTGAGGACGTTGCGCAAGTTCTGACTCTCCAACAGAAAGCCTGAGTGTATCACTTCGGACAATTATTCCTTTTTCAAGTTCTCGTTCACTTGTATCTTTGCTGACAAGACCTAAAACTTCATGGACGTGTTCAAAAAAAAGATCCGTGACCACGGCAATGGTCTGGAGATGGCTGTAGACATGACGCATAAAATGCTCTACGGCCAGCATACCACCACTATCTTCATAGCCAAAAGCCGCTGCCATTTCCTCCTGATATTCAAAAATAAGCTGGTCGTTATGACGACGGCTGATGTAATGCAGTTTGTTGCGAATCCGGGCAAGCATATTCCAAGAGGCTTCAAAAGATTGCCGAGCCTCCGATTCGAGCATGCCGGATTCTTCCATCTCGGCCAGACCGGAAAGGCCAAAAATCGCATTAGCCGTCCAGAGCATGGCCTGAATATCGCGCATACCGCCCTTCCCTTCTTTAATATGCGGCTCAAGAAGATAGGAATGAGATCCGTATTTATTCCGGCGCTCAAGGCGCAGCTTCTCCATGGTCTGGACAAACTCATGCCGACGCCCGTCAAGAACTTTGTTCCGGTATTTTGCCAGCAATTTGTCAAAAAGAGCATGATCACCCGTCAAAAAACGAGCATCAAGCAATGAGACCAGAAAAATAAAATCATTCCTGGCAAAGCCCACAGCGTCTTTAATACTCCGGACACTGTGACCGACGTCAAACCCTGCATCCCAGAGAGGATAAAGAATATCCTCAGAAACAGCCTGCATGTGCTTTTTTGCCTGCCAGTTGTGGAGCAAAAGAAGATCCACGTCGGAAAAGGGGTACAGTTCCTGTCGGCCGTATCCCCCAAGGGCGATTACTGTTATAGCGCCGCGAGCCTTGCCCACTGCCGGAGAAGAGTTAAACTGGTCAATGATGAACGAATCAACCAGCCCGGTATAACGCAAAAGAAGTTCATGCCCGCTCAAGCCCTGCTGCCAGAGCTCTTCCAGGGCCTCCTTCTGAGCGTGCAGCGCATGGGGCATCAGATAGCCTCGCGGTCTGTCTCCCCTGTCCGCACCCGGACAATCTGCTCAACCGGCAGAACAAAAATCTTGCCGTCACCAATTTTACCTGTCCGGGCGGCCTTGATAACAGTCTCAATAACCGGATCAACCTGATCGACATCAACGATTATTTCAAGCTTTATTTTTGGCAGAAAATCGACAACATATTCTGCTCCCCGATAAATTTCCGTATGCCCTTTCTGGCGACCATATCCCTTGACCTCGGAAATGGTCATTCCTTTAATACCAATACCGTTCAATGCTTCTTTGACATCGTCAAGCTTGAATGGCTTGATTATAACCTCAATTTTTTTCATCAGAATTCCTCATTCTATTGTCTAAGCAACCTGCGTTATGCCAAATTAACCGCAAAATATATCTCTACGGCAATTATTATCCTCTATTTAATTATACGCCGCTTCTGAATGCTCAGTATAATCCATTCCCTGAACTTCATTCTCCTCCTCAAGACGCATGCCCATCGTTGTATGAAGGATTTTCACCAGAATCCAGGAAACGACAAAAGCATATACCCCGACCACGGCGACCCCAATACATTGTGAAACAAGCTGGCTGGAGCTGCCGGCCAGTAAACCGTCTACGCCGCCCGGATTCACTGCTTTGGAGGCAAAAATTCCCAGCAGCAGGGTTCCGACAGCACCGCCCACCCCATGGATACCAACCACATCAAGGGAATCATCATAGCCAAGACGTGCTTTCATATTCACTGCCGTAAAACAGACAATACCCGCAATCACACCAATGGCAATGGCCGAATTAGGGCCAACAAAACCTGCTGCCGGCGTAATAGTTGCCAAGCCCGAGATGGCACCGGATGCGGCTCCGAGTGTTGTGGGTTTACCCAGCTTCATCCATTCCATAAATGTCCACATGCCCATACCTGCCATACCGGCAAGATGTGTTGCGACAAAGGCCGTCGCTGCTACCGAATCTGCAGCCAGGGCACTGCCCCCGTTAAAACCAAACCAACCAAACCAGAGCAGGCCGGTTCCGAGCATGGTCATGGGCAGGTTATGGGGCATAAACCCGTCCCGGCCATATCCCCGGCGAGGTCCGATGACAAGTATTGTGGCCAGTGCGGCTGCGCCACAGGTAACATGGACAACCAATCCGCCGGCAAAGTCAAGAACCGGCACGTTCAGGGCGGACATCCAGCCCCCGCCCCAAATCCAGTGACATACCGGATTATAGACCAGAACAGCCCACAACAGACTGAACACTACAAATGGAGCAAAACGAACCCGCTCGGCAAATGCGCCCGTAATGAGAGCCGGGGTGATCACCGCAAACATACACTGGTATATCATAAACACCGTCTGCGGTATCGTTGTCGCATAATCAGCACTTGGTGCGTTGGTCACTCCTTTTAAGGCAAACCAGGAAAAATCACCAACAAACCCTGCAACATCCGGTCCAAAAGACATTGAATAGCCAATATAGACCCACTCAACCGAAATGATCGAAATCATTATCAGGCTCTGCATGATGGTTCCCAGTACGTTTTTACTGCGCACCATGCCGGCATAAAACAATGCCAGCCCAGGGGTCATCAGCAGGACTAAACCTGCTGCCGCCAGAATAAAAGCGGTATCTGCTCCATTAATCATCCCTTCCTCCCCAGAAGAATATTACAAACTTGTAAGAAAATTTTAAATATTCTAACAAAGAGGACAGAGGTTTTCAAGCTCAAGCCTTCCCCCGAAACAACTTTAATTAATCCGGAGCCGACTATCATTTCCCTTGTTATCTTCGCCCCCAGGAATAATTGCTGCACCTAGCACCTTAAAGAGGAAAACCCGGAGAGCGAGAACAAAAAAATAAAAAAGCCATTTGTTTCCCGTAAAAAAGAAATCCTTTACTCTTTTATATTATCAATCATCGTGCCAGACGAGACTTTTCCATGTAACACACTACAAATAAAACAAATATCGACCCAAGCCACCACGAGCACTCCTCTACAGTATCACAAAAACGTAAATAACCTGCATAAACTGCACAAGTTTGTCAGCAGGAAAAGTCTTCCCGGGAAACAATGCGTCAGAACAATTAAAAAGAACACGAATTATAATTTCTCCTTGCGGAAATTTGACAATGGTCTCAAAAGGCTGTAAAATTTTTTTTAGAATGAAAGGCTTATAGTGATTATGGCCTTCTTTAGGCTATTAATAATACCGGCTGGCAAACAGAGGAACTGATGGGCATTGAGCGCAGAAATTTTATCAGACCAGAAGCGTTAAACCTCCTCGACTATTTAATCATAGACGAACAGGGCAGACAGGGTGAATATTCCATGGGCCGGACGCTCAACGTAAGTAAAGGCGGTATTCTCATGGAAACTCATATCCCGCTCCCCCCAGGTCAGCAGGTTATGATAACCTTGGGCTTACAGGATGACTTAATAGACGTTATGGGGAAAATCGTTTATTGCACCTACGATGCCGGACGCAACCAGAACGGTATAGAATTTTTCCACGTTGCCGATAACGACCGGAAAATTCTGAACCGCTATGTTAAAGAATTCCATAAAAACTTTGTTGATCCCTGCGGCGGCTGACCACAAAACCAGACCCAGCAATTTCCGCACCTTTTTAAGCAGGAGTGATTAAATATCTCGTCCATATTCATCGTCAAACCGGACAATATCATCCTCGCCCAAATAACTGCCAATCTGCACCTCGATAAGCTCAAGAGGAATCACTCCCGGGTTTTCCAGTCTGTGCGTTGTGCCCAGGGGTATATATGTTGATTCATCTTCCCTCAACAAAATTTCATCCTCGCCGTTGAGTACTTTAGCGGTTCCCCGTACGACTACCCAGTGTTCATGCCTGTGGTGGTGCATCTGGGCTGACAACCTTGCTTTCGGATTAACGGTAATACGTTTAATCTGGAAGCGTTCGTAAATTTCAAGGGTTGTGTAGCTTCCCCAGGGACGATAAACGGTTCTGTGGGTGTGAAACTCTGGCCTTTCCTGTTTTTTAAGCCGTGCCACAATTTTTTTCACGTCCTGAGAACGATTGAGAGGAGCGACCAGAACAGCATCCGCAGTTTCCACAACCAGAGTATCCCGCAGGCCAATGGCGGCAACCAGAGTGTCTTCTGAACGAATCAGGCAGTTCTGAACATCTTCCAACAGAACATCGCCACTGGTAACATTGCCCATATCATCCTTTTCGGCAACTTCCACCAGCGCCTGCCAGGAACCTATATCATTCCAGCCAAAATCGGCATCCACGACCACAGCATGATCAGTTTTTTCCATCAAGGCATAATCAATGGATTGTGCCGGACATTGTTTCATAGCGGTTTTTTCAAAACGAAAAAACACACCATCCCGGCTTCCACCGGAGACTGCTTTCTCCATACAGTGGACAATATCAGGAACATGATGCTGCAGTTCAGTCAGCAGAGTTTGTACAGGAAAGGCAAACATTCCGCTGTTCCATAAATATTTTCCATCGGCTATGTACTGTTCAGCTCTCTTGCGATCCGGCTTCTCAACAAATGATTCCACAGCATCACCCGCCCCTTTCTGAATATAGCCATAACCTGTTTCCGGGCGACTGGGAACAATACCAAAGGTCACCAGTTTTTCCTGCCCGGCAAGAGGCTGAGCACGCCCGACAGCTTCAATAAAATTATCTGTCTGAGCAATAAGATGGTCTGCCGGAAGCATGAGCAACACGGTTTCCTCCGGGCAGCGATCAGCAGCAAAAAGTGCTGCCCCGCATATTGCCGGAGCAGTATCCCGGCCCAAAGGTTCCAGCAGCAGCGTATATTCCGGAAACAACCCCAGGTCCTCAACTTGTGTTTTGGTTAAAAACCGATGCTCCTCGCCAACCACAATAATAGGCGGCAGGGCATCGGGCAGCAGACTGATCCGCATGAGGGTCGTTTGCAGTAAAGAATTCTTACCTGTCAGGCTCAATAATTGTTTGGGATAGAGTTCCCGGGATAGCGGCCAGAGACGTGACCCTGTTCCTCCGGCAAGAATGACGGGCTGAATAGCCATGATTATCTCCTGGTTAAAATAATTGGGGCGCACGATCAGCTTACCACACAAAGTGTATAATCAAATAGAATTACGACTGAATAAGGGTTAACAGCTCAGATGTCTTCTTCTCAAGCAACTGTTTATCGCCCCTGGTCTCCACATTCAAACGGAGAACCGGTTCTGTATTGGATTTTCGCAGATTAAACCTGTATTGGGGATACCTGACAGACAAGCCGTCGGTATAATCCCGTTCCCCGTCAGAGTACACCTGTTCTATTTTCCCGACAACAGCATCAGGATCTGCAACCGTGGAATTTATCTCCCCGCTCACCGGATAGGCTGTCATCATTTCGTTGACCATTTCCGAGAGCTTCAGCCCCTGTTCGCTGACCAACTGGCAAACAAGAAGCCATGGCAGCATACCGGAATCACAAAAACCAAAATCACGGAAATAATGATGGGCAGACATCTCCCCGCCATAAACAGCATTCTCCCGCCGCATTGCCTCTTTTATAAAGGCATGCCCGGTTTTGGTCATGACAGGCCGTCCACCTGCCTGCCGCACCATTTC
>JALXCX010000463.1 GCA_026990725.1 Desulfobulbaceae bacterium | reverse complement strand
CTACTGCGTGAACTTCTACTCTCTTCACTCCGCGATATATATTTTGCTTAATTTTGAAACAGAGATCAACTGGGCTCAAGGCCTTTTCAAATGATGAAGCCATGTAAAACCCGATTCCGTTAATCTTTCTCCCCTGCACCTGTAAAGTAAATTTCAAATGGTCTCTAAGTTTTTTCACGTTACCAAGTTTTGCATTTTTAAGTAAAAATATTGGTTCTTCATTACCCTGACCAAAAGGCTCCATTAATTGCAAACTGTCTCCAATGTCTATGACTTCGTCAAGGCTGGCAAGTGCCAAGTCTACAATGATTCTTTTTGAATCATCTATTTTGATATATTTTGTCACATATTTGTTAAAAGCCAGACAAAACTCATCAAATTTCTCGTTGCCCAGCACCAAACCTGCTGCCATTGCATGGCCCCCAAATTTTTTCAACAAATTCTGGCAGCTGCTTAGCGCTTGAAATAAGTTTAGATTATTAACAGATCTACCTGATCCTTTGATGTTACTCTCTGATGATGTCGTATCGTCAATCATAACCACTACAGGTAGATTAAATTTATCTACAACTCTGGAGGCAATAATTCCAATAACTCCAGGGTGCCACTCTTTGTTATAGATCACCAATCCCATCTTTCCGTTTTCTACCTGTTCTTGCGCTTGTCTGAGTGCCTCAACCAGGGCGTTATTTTCAAATTCCCTTCTTTTCAGGTTAACCTGCTCAAGCTTTTCAGCAAGTTGCGTTGCATGTATGCTATCTTTGGCAAGCAGTAGTTGTGCTGCAAGCGCTGGAGTGCCAAGCCTTCCAGCAGCGTTTAAACGTGGAGCCATTCTAAAAGAAATGTCTTCTGAGCGGACCGGCCCTTCTGTTAAACGGCTGGCCACGCAAAGCGCTTCAATCCCTTTTCGCTTTTTAGACGTGATAACCTCCAGCCCTGCTCTGACAAGCATCCTGTTTACCCCTCTCAGCTCCATCACATCAGCAACGGTTCCAAGGGCTACAAGATCAAGGAAATGCTTGAGATTTGGCATATTTTCCTTCTGCCATATTCTCTCTTCAACCAGCTTGCGCCTGAGAGCCATTATAAAGAAAAAGGCAACTCCAGCTCCTGATATATTCATGCTGTTAAATGTACAATCTGCTTGTGCCGGATTAATTATTGCCTTTGCATTGGGTAAAATTTTACCCACCTGGTGATGATCTGTTACTATAACTTTATATCCTAACTTGCTGGCATGCTGTATTTCTTCAACAGCGCTAATTCCATTGTCAACTGTTATGAGCACTGCAGGCATCTTTACTTGGCCAGCAGTTTTTTCCAGCGATTGTTTACTAAGGCCATACCCCTCTTCCATTCTGTTTGGCAGGTAGTACGAAACTTCCACATCAAGCAATTCTAAAAATTCATATATAATGACTGTCCCTGTAATTCCATCGACGTCGTAATCACCATGGATGACAATGGGCATTTTCTTTTCTAATGCATCCATTACTAATGCAACACCTTCCTGCATACCTTTCATTGCAAAAGGTGACGGCATTTCCCCCAAGCGTGGCCAAAGAAATGTCTGTGCCATGGCCACAGAGGAAATTCCACGCTGGACAAGGAGTTTGGATACCAAAGGATGCAACTGTAGTTTGTTGGTCAGTGCTTCCTCTTTTAGTCTATCCTCAACCGCAGCGGTTGGACGTATTGTGTATCCTTTCATTTCTTAAAAAAGCAGTAATGTCTGCGTTACTGTATAGAACAGGTTATTGATTGAATGATCTCATCATCCGCATCTCTTTCAAACCAGTGTAAAGAACTATTCTTACTAAACCAGGTCATCTGTCTCTTGGCATACCTTCGGGTATCCCGAACCAGCATCTCAAACATTTCCTCACGATCCCATGTTCCAGAAAGAAAATTGTTTACATGTCGATAGCCAATCGACTGCATAGAGGGTATGTCTTGTGAATATCCCATATGCAACAGGTTGCTAACTTCATCTATCAAACCCTGTTTCAACATTATTTTGGTTCGCTCTTTAATCCTTTTATACAGCTCCTTTCTTTCGCAGGTGAGCCCTATCTGATACATTTTAGTAAACTCTATCCCCTGCCCCTGATTTTGCTGTTCTTCCAGGTGCCGAGTCCAAGTTTTACCGCTTTTCATGAAGATTTCTAAGCCGCGAATTACACGCTGAGTATCATTTTTATGAATTTTTTTTCCTGAATCAGGATCTATTGTACTGAGCTTTCTATGTAAATAGGCACTGCCTTTTTCTTCCAGTAATTCAGTAAGCTGACTTCGAATGTTCATGTCAGCAGGTAAAGTGTTGAATAGTCCGTCAACAAGTGCTTTAAGATAAAGCCCGGTACCGCCTGTTAAAAGGACTACATGATTTCGGCTGGATATGTCGTTGATCGCCTTAAGAGCATCACTTACAAAACGAGCGGCATCGTATTGATTATCAGGCTCTATTATATCGATTAAGTGATGAGGTACAAGAGTCTGCTCTTCCAGACTTGGCTTTGCTGTCCCTATATCCATGTATTTGTAAACCTGCATGGAATCCATACTGACAATTTCACAGTCAAACCTGTCGACAAGTTTGAAAGACAAGGCTGTTTTGCCAATGGCTGTCGGGCCGACAAGGACAATAATCGGGCAGTCTATTTTTGTTTTTCCTTCTTTCATGGACATGTAAATGGCGACTTCTTTTTATCAGTCAAAACAAAGCAAGGAGTCAAGTTTGTGCACCAGTTTTGGGCCAACTCCCTTGATTTGCATTAGAGTCTGACTGTTTGAAATCCTGCCGAGTCTTGATCTTAAAGCAATTATTTTTTCTGCGGTTTTAGGGCCAATGCCCGGGAGTCTTGTAAGATCTTGAGCGTTGGCTTTGTTAATAGGCATGGGCAGGTTAAGAAAAGAAACAAACTGAGCAGGAACCTCACCGCAATTTGACGGCTGAGCCGTTTTTTGATCTTGTATATTTAAGGATCGGAAATGAGGATCGTTTTTACTTTTGAGAACTCTCAGTGTTTTGTCAGTCAGGGAGATCCCAAACTCAAGTTTTCTTCCGGGTTGATGAAAATTTTGAGGAAAAGAAATAAAGATGTAAATGCAACACCCTAACACAACAAGGACAAGCAGGCGCTTGTCCTTGTATGGATCAGCCATGTTGGGCACTTGAATAAAAGAAGAAGACTTAAGACGATTCCTGTTCGTCTTTCATCAGTTTATAGTTTATTGCATCAACCAGTGCCTGCCAGCTGGCCTCGATAATATTAATGGACACGCCAACCGTGCCCCAATGGGCTGTCTTGTCACGGCTTTCAACCAGTACCCGAACCTTGGCACTGGTCCCATGTTGACCCGAGAGAACGCGAACCTTGTAATCAATGAGCTCCATCTCCTCAAGACGGGGATAAAACCTGAGCAGGGCCTTTCTCATGGCCTTATCAAGAGCATTGACCGGGCCCTCACCCATTGATGCTGTATGCTCTTCATTGCCATCAACAGACAGGCGGATAGTTGCTTCGGTAAAAGGCGGACTGTCCATCCGATGTTTGTTGTTCATGACCCGAAACCCTTCTAAAACAAAAAACTCAGGCTGATTGCCCATGGCTTTTCGCATGAGAAGCTCAAAACTTGCCTCCGCACCTTCATATTGGAATCCTTTGTTTTCCAGAGCCTTGAGTTCTTTTATAATACGAGACATTGCCGGATCGTTGGCATCCAGTTTAATCCCATATTTTTCTGCTTTATGAAGTACATTAGATTTCCCGGACTGTTCAGAAATAAGAATACGACGAATATTGCCGACTTTTTCCGGGGCAATATGTTCATAGGTTAAGGGGTTGCGTTTGACGGCATTGACATGCACCCCGCCTTTATGAGCAAACGCTGATTCACCAACATAAGGCTGATAACGATTGTGAGGAAGATTTGCCAGCTCATTGACAAGTCGTGAGGTTGAATAGAGCTTGTCCATATTATTGCCAACTTCTGCCTGTAAGCCCATTTTAAAAATAACTGAAGGAATTATCGAGGTCAGGTTTCCATTACCACAACGCTCGCCATAGCCATTGATTGTTCCCTGGACCTGTGTTGCCCCGGAGGAGATGGCGATAAGCGCATTGCCTACAGCAGTTTCGGAATCATTGTGAGGATGAATACCAAGAGCAACATCACTGCCCTGCTCTTTTATAAACTGCTGAACCCTCTCAAAAATCGGGATTATTTCATGGGGCAAGGTGCCCCCGTTTGTATCGCAAAGTGCTAAAGTCTCTGCACCTCCCTTTATTGCCTGTCCAAGGGTGGCTAAACAGTACTCCCTGTTTTTTTTAAAACCGTCAAAAAAATGTTCGGCATCATAAATAAGATGCCGAACATGAGGACGGAGGTAGGCCAGAGAATCTTCTATGATCTGCAGGTTATCTTCGAGTTTAATACGAAGCGCATCACGCACATGAATATCCCAACTCTTGCCAAAAATTGTAACAGCTGGAGTTTGAGCGGCCAGTAATGCCTGGAGGTTGTTGTCTTTTTCAGGAGGATTGCTGAAATGCCGTGTTGAGCCAAAGGCTGCAAGTTTTGCATGCTTTAACTCAACATTTTTCATTTTTTCAAAATATTCAACAGCTTTTGGATTGGAACCCGGCCATCCTCCTTCGATATAATCAATGCCGAATTTATCCAGCTCCCTGGTAATACGTACCTTGTCCCCGACGGAGAGATCAAAATTTTCAGCCTGGGTACCATCTCGCAATGTGGTATCGTAAAACTCTATTGTCTGGGTCATAATGGCTACTCTTCCTTTTTCGGGACATTGTCCTTGTCCAGGGCAAACGCCGAATGCAGCGCACGCACGGCAAGTTCTGTATATTTTTCTTCGATAATACAGGAAACCTTGATCTCAGAAGTTGAGATCATCATCAAATTTATGCCTTCATTCGACATGATCTGAAACATTGTTGAAGCAATACCTGAATGATTACGCATACCAACGCCTACTATGGAAATCTTGACAATGGATTCATCGCCGGTAACAGATTCCGCACCAATATCCGCTGCTACTTTTTTCAGCAACTCCATTGTCCGGGCATAATCATTGCGCATAACCGTGAAAGTCATGTCTGTCATATGTCCCTCGCGGGTATTCTGGATAATCATATCAACAAGAATACCAGCATCTGATATGGGCAGAAAAATCTTTGAGGCAATTCCTGGCTGGTCCGGAACTTTATTAATAGTGATACGCGCTTCATTTTTATTATAGGTAATACCGGAAACCAGCATGGATTCCATAATTTTATCCTCCTCTACGACCCAAGTACCCTCGTTTTCTGTAAATGTTGAACGAACATGCAGTGGAACACGGTAGCGCTTAGCAAGCCCGACAGAGCGAATCTCAAGGACTTTTGCTCCAAGACTAGCAAGCTCCAGCATCTCGTCATAGGTTATCATATTAATTTTACGAGCTTTTGTACATATATTCGGGTCTGTTGTATAGACACCTTCAACATCTGTAAAAATTTCGCAGGAATCAGCTTTTAATGCCGCGGCAAGGGCGACAGCTGTGGTATCAGAGCCGCCACGGCCAAGAGTGGTAATATCACCATCTTGTGTGACTCCCTGGAAGCCGGCAATGGTCACGACCTTTCCTGCCGAAAGATGCTGTTTTATTAACTCTGTATCTATTTTTTTTATTCTAGCCCTGGTATGCATGGCATCTGTCTGAATACAAACCTGGTCGCCAAGGAGCGATACAGCATCGCTGCCGGCAGCTTTTACAGCCATGGAAAACAAGGAGATCGTTACCTGCTCTCCAGTAGAGAGCAGCATATCCATTTCACGAAGATCAGGTATCTCCTGAATATCCGCAGCCATGCCCAGAAGCTTGTCTGTTTGACCCGACATTGCAGACAAAACAACGACTACCTGATGGCCCTGGTCCCGATATTTCAGGATTCGTTTGGCCACATTTTTGATTTTTTCAGTGGAGCCAACCGAGGTGCCACCAAATTTACACACAATGAGCGACATAAAAAATACCACAAAAATTAGTAACTATTCAGGTATCAGCACAATGCTGGTATAACCTGTGGCCTGTAACTGTTCAGAGGTGCTCCATAGTACGGTAAGCAGGCCAACGAACTATAGCCCGTCTATGTGAGGCGGCCTGATCGCCGCACTATGGAGTGCAGCTGAACAGTTACAAAATTTATTACGGTGAATACCGGTGATTCAGGTTATCGGTGTTCACATTTTAAGAGAAAAAATGATCACTATCTGCTAAAAAGCAGAATACATAAATTTAAGACGAATTTATAAATTTGCAAGCTCAATCAATACCAAACCCTAAGTATCCTTGATTTCATGAGCACCAATCCACTGCATATTGTTCTCGTTCAACCTGAAATACCTCCAAACACCGGATCTATTGCCAGGCTTTGCGGGGCAACCAACGCTGTTCTGGATTTAATTCACCCGCTTGGATTTAGTACAGATGATAAGCATTTAAAACGAGCTGGGCTTGACTATTGGCCGCATGTAAACATCAGGCATTGGAAAAATCTTGATGATTTTCTTGATGCCCAAGATGAAAATAACTTGTTTTTTATGACAACCAAGGTCGAGCGTCCCTATTTTCAAGCCCAATTTCCCCCAGGTGCCTGCCTTATATTTGGACGTGAAACCAAGGGGCTGCCCAAGGAAATTCTTGCGTTGTATGAAGACCGTTGTTATACAATTCCAATGCAGAATGACCATATTCGCAGTCTTAATCTAGCCATGAGCGCAGGAATTGTTTTGTATGAAGCGCTACGACAGTTGCAGGAGTGAGAGAGAACAGTCTGCACTTTTAAAAGTGATACTCCCTGCAAACATTTTTTTCATTTTTATCCCGTCAATGAACACATTTAGGAGGCAACATGCCTGAGAGAATTTATAATTTCAGTCCCGGACCAGCGACTCTTCCTCTCTCTGTTCTCAAAGAGGCAGCCAGTGACATCGTTAATTTTAATGACAAGGGGATAGGTCTTATTGAGCTCAGTCATCGCTCGAAAGAGTTTATGGCTGTTGCTGATGAAACTGAATCGCTTATCCGCGAACTATTAGACGTTCCTGATAATTATAAAGTTTTGTTTCTTCAGGGCGGAGCATCATCGCAGTTTTTTATGATCCCAATGAATCTTCTGGGCTCCGGTAAAAAAGCAACCTATCTCAACACCGGAGTCTGGTCGAAAAAAGCGATCAAAGAGGCTGAAAATTTTGGCGATATTACCGTTGCCTATTCCAGTGCGGATGTTAGTTTTAACAAGGTCCCTCAAGACTCTGAATACTCTGTTGCTCCCGACTCCGAGTATTTATATCTGGTTTCAAATAATACTATTTACGGAACACAGTTTTCAAAATTTCCTGAAAAAGGAGCAATGCTTGTTTGTGACATGTCCTCAGACATTTTATCCAGGCCTTTGGATATATCAAAATTCGGGATTATTTTTGCTGGTGCCCAAAAAAATATGGGGCCAGCCGGTGTAACAGTTGTCATTGTACGGGACGACTTGCTGGATAAAGTAGCTGAAACTGTCCCGACAATGCTCAAATATTCGACCCATGCCGAGAAGGGTTCAATGTTTAATACTCCTCCTACTTTTGCCATTTACTGTGTTGGTCGGGTAATGCGGTGGCTCAAGAATCAGGGTGGTGTTTTAAGCATACAGAAACGCAATGAGGAAAAAGCAGCGCTCATATATGAGGTTCTTGATTCCGGCGAATTTTACCATGGTCATGCAGAAAAAAGTTCCCGATCAATGATGAATATTGCTTTTAACCTGCCCACTCCGGAACTGGAGGCTGCGTTTATCAAGGAAGCTGCCGCAATAGGGTTTGACGGTTTAAAAGGTCATAGGTCAATCGGCGGCTGCAGGGCCTCAATCTACAATGCTTTTCCAAGAGAAGGTGTCGAGAAGCTTGTACAGTTTATGAATAAGTTTTCTGCCGAAAACAGCTAAAATATAACAATCATGCAGGGGAGTCATCCTTACACTCCCCTGCCCCCTTTTCCCTTTACCTCGTCGAGCAAATATTGCATTACGAAGGCCACATTATTCGCCCTCCAAGTGAGGCCAACGCAATAATCCTACAGGTAACAACCGGCTGTTCTCATAATCACTGTACATTTTGCGGAGCCTATCAGGGCCAGAAATTCCGCATAAAAGAAGAGGCCATTGTTGAACGTGATCTCGAATTTGCCGCAAAGCATTTTTTGCACCAGTCGACTGTCTTTCTGGCTGACGGTGATGCTCTGGTAATCCCCCAACACAGGCTTTTGCAGCTGTTCAGCCGAATTAAGGAAACATTACCCTGGATTCGGCGCATTAATCTTTATGCCAACTGTCGGGATATTCTGGCAAGAACACCTGATGAACTTATGGCTTTAAAGAATGCGGGACTTGGCCGGATCTACATGGGCCTTGAAAGCGGACACGATAAAACCCTGCAAGCAATTCAGAAAGGAGCAACAGCACGAGAAATGGTACTTGCCGGTCAGCGGGTAAAAAATGCGTCCATTTTTCTTTCAATAACCTGTCTGCTGGGAATTGCCGGAATTCGGTATTCGCTTCAGCATGCTGCTGATACAGCAGAAGTTCTTAATCAAATTGAGCCTAACCAGATTGCCATTCTCACCCTGATGCTTCTTGATAATACAGAACTGGGCCGTGCCGCAGCCCAGGAAATTTTTCAATTGCCGGATAAATTAGGCCTGTTTCAGGAACTGCGGACCATGATTGCCGGGTTACAGGTTTCCAGGGGGCAGTTGCAGGCAAATCACGCCTCAAATTATTTTTCTCTAGATGGCCGCCTGCCACGCGATAAGGATGTTTTTTTAGCAACCATTGACCTGGCCATTGCCGGAGTGCTAAACCTGAAGCCGGAAACATTACGTGGTTTATAAATGAAGGCAAACCGTATTCAACAGAACTAGCTGTAGATAAAAACAAAGGTATCCTCATTAATACTTATTCGAAGACGACCATCATGGTTTCTGCCGTATACTTCCCACCCCGGAGCACCATTAATCTCACAGTGTAGGCATTGCGGAGAGTGAATATCTTTTTTCTTATCATTCCAAGAAATTAATGTTGCAAAATCATTTTCTTTGCTAGCAAGAACCTCAGCCATTGCCCGTGCCTGGTCAAAATCTATTTCGTAACCAAGAACCCTTATGTTGATATTTTGCATGATGCCTCTTTACCTTTCTTTTTTCGTAACTTTTCAGCTGCACCCCATAGTGCGGCGATCAGGCCGCCTCACATAGAGGGGCTATAGTTCGTTGGCCTGCTTGCCGCTGGTAAGCCGCGACTCCGCTATGGAGCACAACTGAAAAGTTACAGGTCACAGGTTATGCCAACAATGTGCTGGTAGCTGAATAGTTACCTTTTTTCTTGTGTCCTCTTGACGGTTGCCCTTGATAGTCCAGACAAACAAAATTTCTTTTCTAATTGTTATATTTCAACCTGTACGTTAAGAATTAACAACCTTTTTAGTATACCACCTTGTCGCAAGCTGACAAAGGGGTTCAGAAAATTTTACGCACCAATACCGGAGGGTGCCCCGGAATAACCAAAAATCATCCCGTTGCCTTCTGTATATTATTTATTGCTTTTTCTTTTCGTGGAGGTCTTCCAGTGCTGAAAAATTTCAGTGTTTTTTTTATCATATTTCTAATATCCCTTTTCAGTTTTACTGGCTGTGTTCAGCAGAAAACAACCACAGTAGGGCAAAATAATTCTCCAAAAGTTTCGATTGAAAAGGTTTACAGCGGCAAGCTTACAGGTCTTTCCAAAAAAGACCACACCTTGTCTCTTCTTGTGTTGCAGAGCAATGGAGCACCCCACACAGTATTCTTTAATCTAAATGAAGATACGAGAGGGATGGGGCATGCGATTAAAGGAAAATTTATCCTTGTTGCAGCAAAAAAACTAGATGGCAAATTACTTGCAACGGTTATAAAGCCTAATTTCTCAGGATTGATGGAAGGGGTTTTAGAAATCAGTG
>JALXCX010000462.1 GCA_026990725.1 Desulfobulbaceae bacterium | reverse complement strand
CCGGAAAAACCCATACCCTTATCCAGCGTGTGCGTCGTCTTTTGGCCACTCAAAAAGGGCCGATAACAGTCATTACCTTCACGAATAAAGCAGCAGAGGAAATCCGGCAGCGGTTGTGTTCTGACGATACAGATAAAGCGCATGTTCGGGTTGATACCTTTCACAGTTTCTGTCTGTATTGGCTGCGTCAATCCTGTCCGGATATTCATCTTGCGGGCCCGGCGACGCGTAACAGATTATTGACAAGGTTGTACCCAAAGTTTTCCGGCAAAGCACGAAAAAAGATGCAGCGGGAATTGTCTCTTTTTCTGTCGTCTCAATACCGGCTGCCAGGAATTTTTCCAGAAGAATTTGAACCATATTTTGCTGAACTCAGGGAGAATAATCAACTTGATCTGGATGAAGTCATTCCAGCCTGTACAGATCTGATGGGCAAAAAACGTTCTTTTTACAAGATGATACAACAATCAATGGATCATCTGCTGATTGATGAATTTCAGGACTTGAATGCCTCACAATTTGAACTGGTTCGACAGCTCGGTCAATCTGCTGATATATTTGCCATTGGTGATCCGGATCAGGCAATATATGGTTTTAGAGGTGCCCGGCCTGAATGGTTTTACACGTTTATAAGAGACTGTAAGCCTGAGCAGCATTTTCTGGTAAAAAATTACCGGAGCAGCTCAGTTATTATTGATGCCGCCCAAAGAGTTATTGCAGCAGTAAGAACTGATGACAAGACAAGGCAACCAACAGCTGTCAGAAAAGAAAAGGGCGCACTTTATACATATCAGGCTTCTCATCCTGCGGCAGAGGCCGCATTTATAGCCGGGCAGATACAGGAACTTATTGGCGGAACAACGCACAGAGAAATTGATCAACTTGTTGAAGGAAAGAGCGGTCTGGCCTTATCTGATATTGCTGTCCTCTATCGTACAGGTAAGCAGGCTGATCTTTTGGCAAAGGCCATGGAAAAGCGTTCCATTCCTTATCAGGTTCTCGATGTTCTTCCATTTTTTGTTCAGGGTGATGCCAGGATAATCTATTACTGTGTTCTGCTGGCAGCGGAAAGGATAGATAAGGCTGAAATTCTCTTCCTACTGGGGCAGCAAAAAGGCTTTGGGGTAAAAATTCTTGCCATAATAGAGAGTTTGATACCTGAGAAAAGTGTTGATCCTTTTACGGAGTTACAACAGCAGCTATCTGCTTTACCTGCGAAAATTGCAGAAAAGATTTCATGGTTTGGGGATTTGAGGATACAATGTCAGATAACAGCAATAAAAAGTTCTGTCAGAGAAGTTGTTACTGCTTTGTATAATAATCTTGAATTAAATCTAGATGAGCCGGAACTTAAAAGGTTTTCAGCAATGGCAAATTCGGCGAACTCACTGGTTGCCTTTGCCGAACATCTGCGAGGTTGTGAAAACAGTGTTGTCTATGATGAGCGGGCAGAGTCTGTTTTGCTGGCAACGCTGCATGCCTCAAAAGGTCTTGAATTTGAGGCGGTTTTTCTGTCTGGTTGTGAAGAGGGCGTATTACCTTTATTCCCCCGTATGCCTATCTCTCCCGAGGATCATGACAAGAGTATTGAGGAAGAACGACGACTTTTTTATGTTGGTATGACCAGGGCCGCACAAATTTTGTACCTGAGCTGGTCAGGAGAAAGAGTAACTTATAAAGGACGGGAAAAGCAGATCCCGTCACGTTTTCTCGCAGATATTCCGGCGTCATTCTTCAGCAGACTCCCCAGCCGGACAGGTCAACGCAAAAAGAAATCTTCGTTCAGACAGTTGAGGTTGTTTTAATATGATTCCTGACAAGGAACATGTGTTGCTAAACAAAATTGCCCGTCTGGAACATCAGGTTAATATTCTCGCTGAAAAGGCCAGGCAGGCAGATTCTGACAGTCAGGCTAAATCTGATTTTCTGGCCATGATTAGTCATGAGATCAGAACGCCGATGAATGGGGTTATGGGGCTTTGTGAATTGCTCCTTGAAACAGACCTGGATCCTCGGCAGAGTAAGTTTGCAAATCTTATTCAGTCTTCGGCAGAAAGCCTCTTGACCCTGCTGAACAGTCTGCTTGATTTCAGTAAGATTGAAGCAGATAAAATGGAGATTGAAATTAAGGAGTTTGATCTCAAAGCCTTACTGGATGAGGTCGTTGAAGTGTATAAACTTTCCGGTAAACGCAAAGGGCTTGAAGTAGGCCTGGTACTGGATCCAAGAATATGCAAAACCTACCAGGGCGACGCCTACCGGATTCGGCAGATTTTATTTAACCTCCTTGGCAATGCTATTAAATTTACTGATACCGGCATGGTTCTTTTGAATGTTTCCCTTGACAAGGCCGGTCAGGATTGGCTTCGTTTTACCGTTGTTGACAATGGAATAGGTATTCCCAAAGAAAAGCAGGCCAGGTTGTTTGATCCTTTTTCCCAGGTGGATAGTTCTTCAGGGCGGCAATACAGCGGAACTGGTCTTGGCCTTTCAATTTGTAAAAAGCTTATTGAACTCATGGGCGGGAAGCTGGGTGTCGATTCTGAGGAAGGGCAGGGGAGTTCCTTCTGGTTCACTTTGCGACTCAAAGGTTTGTCCTGTGATACAGCGCAGATCGGAAATGCTGTTGCAAAAGATTTATCGAAAAATCAAACTGAACATATTGAGGTGCCTTCCCAGGGAAAAATTCTCCTTGTTGATGATAATGAAGTAAACCGGATGGTGCTTGAAGAAACTTTTCGTAAAACTAATGCGGACATCACTGTGGCGGAAAATGGACAACAGGCAATAGATTTTTGTACAAAGCAGTTTTTTGATCTTATCCTTATGGATTGCAGGATGCCGCTTGTCGACGGTTATGAAGCAACCCGGAAGATCAGGAACCATTATGAAAAGCAGGAGACACCGGGAACTGTTATTATTGCCCTCACTGCAGATGCCACAAGTAATGCAGAGAATAAATGCCAGTCAGTGGGAATGGACGGTTTTTTATTGAAGCCGCTTGACACAGGAAAACTGCAGAAAATTCTTGATAGTTATTTAGCTGAATTTAACCTTGATGTGACCAAAAAACCTGTTGATCGCAAAGGTAGATCAGTAAAACCCGTTCTGGGCCCAGAACAGGTCGTTGATCTTCAAACTCTTGATAAATTATGTGCCAACATCGGAGACATTAAGTCGGTTATAGGGGTTTTTCTTCGTCTTTTGCCCCGTCGTCTTGCTGAACTTGAAGAGGCTGTCCGTCATCTGGATAGCAAGGAAATAAAAAGTTTAGCCCATACTCTCAAGGGGAGCAGCAGTCAGTTCGGTGCTGTTGGGCTGGCAAAACTCTGCGCAGAAGCTGAGGAAATGGCACATGAAAATCATCTGGGAGGCATTGAACAACTCTTGGCTAGAATACAACGTACAGCCGCGGAGGTAAGCAAGATTCTTGAAGAACAACTTGATTAATTTTCTAAAGTACCGCACAATAGACAAAAGCAATGAAAATACTGTGTAGTTTTATGTGATTATTAACAATCTCAAGATCTTACAGTGTTGCTGGACTGTAGGAGATGCAACAGGGCAGGTAAATAGAAGGGTTTTATGAAGACGGGTTTCAATCATAGAGTAACTCCGACAGTTCTGGTTGTTGATGACGATGAAGTCATACGACTTTTACTGCGTCAATTCCTTGAAGGTGAGGGGTACGGCGTGGTGGAAGCAGTTGATGGCTATCAGGCAATGGACAGGCTGGCCCGGGATGTCTATGACTTGGTTATTCTTGATATTGCCATGCCTGGCATTGATGGGCCAAAGGTCTGCGAACAGATTTGTCGAAGCGTTGCCAACCCCCCTCCTGTGTTAATGATCACCGCTTTTGATGGTGATGAGAGTGTGGACAGGTCTTTTCAGGCCGGAGCTATTGATTATATCCGAAAGCCTATCCGCTGGGTTGTTCTGAAAAATCGTATTCGTTATATTATCGGTTCACACCGATCCAAGCTTGAGCTGGAGAGTCTGACCAGAAATTATGAGCAGATTCTTGATGCTGCGCCCAATGGTATTTGCGGGTTGGATGAATTACACCGGGTGAGTTATATAAATCCTGCGGCCCTTGAAATGCTTAAATATGAGCGAGCTGAAATTATAGGGCAGCCCTACAAAAACGTTTTCAGGTTGTCTAAACCCGGCACGGATAAATTTGATCTGGATTGCTGCCCTTTTTTCAACAGTAAACAGAGCCATAAAGCTATTCATTACGATGAAATGCGGCTTTTGCGAAAAGACGGTTCAAGTTTTCCCATTGATTTTCGGGGGACGCCCATCGTCAGCGGCGACGTGCTTGAAGGAGCAGTTCTTGTCTTTCAAGACATTACCGAACGCCAGCGTGCTGCCGAGCTGATTCGTTATATGGCCAACCACGATTCTCTGACGAGCCTGCCCAATAGAAATTATTTCCATAAGCGTCTTCCCCAGGCTATTTCATTGGCACAACGGTATGGGCGTCGTCTTTTTCTACTGTTTATAGATCTTGACAGGTTTAAGCCGGTGAATGATACCTATGGCCATGATGTGGGGGATAGAGTTCTTGTAGAAGTTGGACAGCGGCTTAATTCCATGTTGCGTTCATCCGATTCCATGTGCAGATTAGGCGGGGATGAGTTTGTGATTTTACTGGAAAGCACAGATAGTATTTCCGGGACCCAATATGTTGCTCAAAAAGCCATTGACCTGGTAAATGAACCCATTGAAGTGAAGAAGCATGTGTGCCAGGTGGGAGCGAGTATCGGCATCAGTATTTGCCCGGATGATGGTGCTGATGCGGAAACAATGCTGCGACACGCAGACATTGCCATGTATAAAGCCAAAGAAAAAGGGCGTAACTGTTGGGTCTGGTATAAAGATATTGAAGAATAGCGGGGAATCCCCGGTCCTTACCAGTTTATTTCCGTTTCAGTTCTACTCCTGATTTTCTTACACCATATCCGCATCCTCGCTGGCAATTGTCGGTTCTGAGTGGAATTCAGATTCCTTCACTGATGGTCTTGATGATATCGGTTTTGCCAATCACGCCGACCAGCTTTTTCCCTGCTAAAACCGGCAGAGTGTGTATCTTTTTCTCCGCCATTAAAGTGGCCAGCTCATCAAGAGGTGTGTCCTCCTGCACAGTGACCAGTTCACTGGCAAAAATATCCCTTACCTGAGTTCCTGTCATTTTTTTGAGTTCTTTTTCCATCTTGCCCGGGCTTTCAAGAAAAATATATGAATCAAGGATTGCCATGACTGTCGGGATATGCACTTTTTTGTTCTGGTCAATCAGATCACTCTCTGTGACCACCCCTATGATCTTGCCCTGTTCATCGACCACCGGGGCACCACTTATTTTTTGATTGGCGAGTATGGTCGCAAGTTCACGGACAGAAGTATCTTCTGTTACTGTGGTAACATTTTTGCTCATGATTTCTTTTGCTGTTAACATCTTGTCTCCTAATTCAATGAGCGCTTGGTCGTCAACGCTCTAGATTTCTTTAGTTTATCCAGGGGCACATATCCGTGCAGTTATAGCAGGCCAGTTTTTTCAAGATGATTTCACCTGAGAGAATAAACACTTCCTTGCGGCGGGTAAGGCCTTTGCTACATCAGACGCCAGATAACCGCAGGGTACATCAGCTGCAACCTGGTCAGCGGCCAAACCGTGTAGATACACCCCGATATTGGCCGCATCAACAGGGGTATAGCCCTGGGCCAGTAACCCGCCGATCAATCCTGCCAGCACATCGCCCATGCCCCCGGTTGCCATGCCATGATTGCCATTGCTGTTAATGGCCCAGCGGCCATTACTGGAATAAACAACAGTGCCGGCTCCCTTGAGTACAGTGATAATTTCATGATGACTTTTTATATTTTCAGCAGCCAGCCAGGACGCTGCTCCTAAGCGGTCTTTTTGGATTGTTGCCGTACGGGTCCTCATGAGTCGGGCCATTTCACCAGGATGTGGTGTCAGGATTCTGGGGCCGCCAGGTTCGAGCAAAGTTTCCGGATCTTTTGCCAGCAAATTTAATGCGTCTGCGTCAACAACCAGCGTTTGCGGCACTTCATTAAACAGCTTTTTTACCAGATTTTCTGTTTCCTGGCGGGTTCCAAGGCCCGGACCTATGACCAGTCCCGCTTTATTATTGAGCAGATTAATGATAAATTCATAATCGGAATCAACGAGATAATGCTCTGAAACAGGAAGTGGAACCGTCATCGCCTCGGGCAGGGTTGTTTCAAAGATCGGGTTGAGAAGTGACGGGACTGCAAGTGTAACCAGCCCGCAGCCGCTGTGCAGAGCTGCTTGCCCGCATAATATAGCTGCTCCTGTTTTTCCTTCTGATCCGGCTAAAAGTAGAAGATGGCCAAATTGCCCTTTATGGCTGTTTTTTTGTCGTAAAATTGATTGGTTACGTAGCTCATGATTCAAAACGATACCAGGAAGATTTGCCTGCTCCACTATTTGTTCAGGAATACCGATATCTATAACAGCAAGTTTTCCAACGGCAGCGCCCCCGTGGTGGTAATGACCGGGTTTGGCAAGCCCGTAAGTGACAGTAAGATCAGCCTGAACAGAGCATCCCAGGGACTGGCCGGTGTCGGCGCAGAGTCCTGATGGGATATCAACGGCAGTCACTGGCCAGGATTGTTGTTGTGACAGATGGTTGATAAGTTCAACTATTGCGCTGAAACGGCCTTCAAGATTTCTCCGGAGACCAGTCCCGAAAAGGGCGTCAACAAGACAGTGTACAGGATGAGAAAAATGCAGACGTGAAATTTCTTCTTTTAGTTTGGAAATATCATCTTCAACAAGACAAACAGCTGACGGGATATGTAAATTACTGCATATTTCTGCGTTTACGGCAGCCTCACCGCAGAGTTTATCCGGTAAAAGTAGGAAGATAATAAAAGGAAAACCTCCCTGCTGCAAAACATGTCGGGCAATGACCAGTCCATCTCCGCCATTATTTCCGGGGCCTGCAAAGATAATTACTGATTTTCCCCGAAGCGGACCAAATTCCAGAACCATGTGCGTAACAGTACCCTTTCCGGCATTTTCCATCAAAACTATTCCGGGAATACCCGTTGTTTGAATGGTTGCCAGGTCAAGGGCCTGCATCTGAGAGGAGGTTGCAAGTTTCATGGTAGTAGCGTACTCTTTAACCAGCATGGTTGGACAAGATTTTACCGTTCCAGCCACAACGAATGATGAAAATAGCTTCACACAACAGAGTTTAATTGGGCTATTTTCAGAGAAAAATAAACGTACAGGTTCACACCAGGGATGCCCTTATGCAACAGGTGATATTGCCCGGTAAGTTTTTTAATATTTACTGACGATTATCTGCTTTCATTTCACTATAAACATTTTTTCCGGTAACAGCAAATCAGGTCAGGCGATGAAAATAACGGTTTTTGAACAGAATGGATCAGGTCAACAGAAGATTAAGGGGATAGAGCTTTATGGGACAGATGTCGAGATTAACGAGATTGTGTCAATTGATGTTTTCCTTCCAGATTTTGTTGAAGATCCTGAGCTTTATATAACCGATTCCTTTTCCGCAGACCTGGTTTTGGATTACCTCACCCATCTGGATCTATCACAATACCTCGTGAGTCTTTGCAAAAAGAAAAAAATACCTGTTGTTTCTTCTGGTAAAAAAAATGAGGATGCTCTGGCTCCTTTTACCTGCTGTGGTCTTGGGCATCATAAAGGGTTGGGAGAATATGGGGAACAATTTGGTTTTCCTGATTATGTGGTCACCCTTGAGGGAGAAACAATACTTTCTCTTGATGTTGTGCGCGGTGCCCCGTGCGGAGCGAGCTGGGAGATTATTCAACATATCACTGGAATGGATATTGAAGAAGCCATGTCCTCTCTGCCTCGCGAAGTCCAGTACCGATGTTCTGCAAATCCCAGTCGTTTTGATCCTGTCTCAGGAAAGAGTCCTGTTCATTATGCCGGATATGTACATCGTGCTGCTTTAAAAAAGGCTATTGAACACGCCCGGGAATTGTTGGATAAAGAGTAATATTTCTGCTTATTGGTGGTCAATGGTTCGTGTAAACGTGCTGTTGCTATTTTAGAAATTTTGTAGCTTCCCGAGCTTGTTCAAGTTGGTATTATCGGTTATTCTCCTGATTCATTCTTTTCGTTTCTTATTTTTAATAAATACTCTTCATGAATAAATTACTAACATATCTGCTCTTGTCGTTTTTTCTCCTGCTCCCGACGAATCTGTTGGCTGCCCATGGTGTTTCTGTTGACGGTACGCTGAAATATGGTCCGGACTTCAAACAGTTTGAGTATGTTTCAGATAAGGCTGTAAAAGGGGGAACGTTAATTCTGCACGATATAGGCAGTTTTGACAAAATGAATCCATTTACCCTGAAAGGAAATGCTCCTTTCGGACTTGAAACATACGTTTTTGAGCCGTTGGCCGTGAGCAGTGAGGATGAACCCTTTGCGGCATACGGGCTTATCGCAAAGGATATAAAACTGGCCCCGGATAAAAAGTCTGTTACTTTTACTCTTGATGAACGGGCAAAATTTTCCGATGGTTCCCCTGTCACGGTTGAGGATGTCAAGTACTCGCTTGAGACCTTGAAAAGTAAGAAGGCGCATCCTTTTTATCAGATCTATCTGCAGAACATCACAGGTGCGGATATTCTTGACAAACAGCGGATCAGGTTTAATTTTGACCGGCCCAATCGGGAGTTGCACATGATTGCTGCCCAGCTGCCGGTTCTTAATAAATCCTTTTATGAAAAATATGGTTTTGATCCAACCGGGACAACCGCTGCCATGACGCCTCCGGTGGGATCGGGCCCATATATTGTCAAGGATTTTAATCCCGGTAAATCCATTACCTACCAGCGCAATCCGAATTACTGGGCCCTAAATCGTCCTGTTCGCAAGGGGATGTTTAATTTTGATACTGTCACGATTAAATATTTTAAGGATCAGATTGTCAGTGTGGAGGCCTTTAAGGCCGGAGAGTTTGATGTCATGATGGTGAACATTGCCAAGCAGTGGCAGCGGGATCTGAAGGGACGGAGGTTTGAGAGCGGTGAATTAATAAAAAAGAGATTTCCCCATAAAAATGATGCCGGTATGCAGGGCTTTGTTTTTAATACACGCAGGAAATTGTTTAAAAATCGACAGGTACGCCGTGCCCTGGGATTAGCCCTTGACTTTGAGTGGACAAACAAAACACTTTTTTTTGATCAGTATACCCGGGCAAATTCGTATTTCAGTAACTCCTATCTGGCGGCAAGCGGGCTGCCCGGGCAGGAAGAATTGGCGTTACTTGAACCTTTCAGAGATAAAATTCCGCCTGAAGTTTTTACAAAAGAGCTTAAGCCGCCGACAACTTTACCACCTTCCAGTCTGCGGGCTAACCTGAGACTGGCTAAAAAGCTGCTGAACTCGGCAGGATGGAAGGTGAAAAATGGTGTTTTAACCGACAGCAGCGGCACACCTTTTATCTTTGAAATCCTGCTTGTCAGTCCATCGTTTGAAAGGGTTATGGCCCCTTATGTAAAAAATCTGGCAAAACTCGGTATTAAGGCGAGTTATCGCACTATTGATGCGGCCTTGTATACAGACAGGATCAAAAGCTTTGATTTTGACATGGTTGTGAATGTCTTTGGACAATCTCAGTCACCTGGCAATGAACAACGGGATTATTGGGCATCATCTTCTGCCGGGCGCAAGGGTTCACGTAACCTGGGCGGAGTTGCATCCCCTGTTACAGACAGTCTTGTTGAAAAAATAATATATGCGCAGAGCCAGCAGGAATTGACAACAGCCTGCAAAGCACTTGACCGGGTTCTCTGGTTTAATTATTATGTTGTACCAAACTGGTACCTGGCTTTTCATCGCATAGCCTATGATGCCCATCTGGGGATACCGAAAAAGTTACCTCTTTATTACTCTCCATACCAGTTTATCAACAGTTGGTGGAGAAATCCTGATCAAGCAAAAGAGTAAAAGACGGTCTTCTTCCCATCATATAATTGGGCAGTGTTTTACT
>JALXCX010000461.1 GCA_026990725.1 Desulfobulbaceae bacterium | reverse complement strand
ATTGTTGTTGTCTGACAGGATTTTACGTAAGACCACGTTCTGTGGTTGCTGTAACATTTTGAATTCTCCGACCGGACGTATGACAAAATCGTTTACCGGCATAGCGTGGTATGGTAGATTGAAATACTTAATGTAGCCATTTTGTAACTATTCAGGTATCAGCACAATGTTGGCATAACCTGAGACCTGTAACTTCAGATGTGCTCCATAGTGTGGCAAGCAGGCCAACGAACTATAGCCCGTCTATGTGAGGCGGCCTGATCGCCGCAATATGGAGTGCAGCTGAACAGTTACGCCATTTTTTACTAACAATCAATACAGGAAATGCTTTTTCTACCATGTATTTTCAAGATATAATTGCCGCCCTGAACAGTTACTGGGCCTCCAAGGGCTGTGTTGTCATGCAGTCTTATGATATGGAAGTCGGTGCCGGTACATTCCATCCGGCAACGCTGTTACGGGCTCTTGGCCCCGAACCCTGGAAGGCTTCTTACGTGCAGCCTTCACGCCGTCCCACCGATGGTCGCTATGGCGAAAATCCCAACCGGCTTCAGCATTACTATCAGTATCAGGTTGTCATCAAACCCTCACCTGCTGATGTCCAGGAGATGTACCTTGAAAGTTTGCAAAAATTCGGTCTGAACCTGCTGGAGCACGATATTCGTTTTGTTGAGGATGACTGGGAATCACCAACTCTTGGGGCCTGGGGGCTGGGATGGGAAGTCTGGCTTGACGGCATGGAAATTACCCAGTTTACCTATTTTCAACAGGCCGGATCCATTGACCTCAAACCAATAACCGTTGAAATCACCTATGGCCTGGAACGGATTGCCATGTATCTGCAAAACGTCAACTCCGTCTACGACATCATGTGGAATAAACAGGTAAGCTATGGTCAAATTTTCCTGCAGGCGGAGCGGGAGTTTTCAGCCTTCAACTTTGAAGAAGCTCATGTTGGTGATATGATAATAGCCTTTGACAACTATGAACGGGAAGCCCTAAAACTTGTCGAAAAAAATCTGATTTTGCCGGCATACGACTTCTGTCTAAAATGTTCTCACACCTTTAACCTGCTTGATGCCCGCAAAGCAATCAGTGTTGCCGAACGAACCCGCTACATCGGACGCATCAGAAATATCGCCCGGCAGGTGGCAAAGCATTACGTGGAACAACGCGAGGCAATGGGGTATCCAATGCTGCAAAAAAGCAAAGAAGAGGTAGAAAAAACATAAAATGGCGGAAGTGCATGGGAATCGAACCCACCAAGGAAGCCATTAACCCCCTTCACCGGATTTGAAGTCCGGGAGGGCCACCAGTGCCCTTTCCACTTCCGCTTAAAAAGACTTTGTAATAACTATTGACCTGAAAAACAACTTTTTATTATAGTTGTGTTTTACGGTATAATTATTATAGAGTGCATTAGTCGTGTTTTGTTGGAATGACCTTTTTTGAGTATACTTCCAGCAACCCGGAATGCAACTTCTTATCCTTTAAATAATCACTTAGGACGTCCAGGCTTTTCCATGCAATGTAATCAACTCACCCGCCTGATCAAAGGCTGGTTTCTCCATGTTAAGGAAGAAACCATGGCTCCTGCCCGCATGATGCAGTTTGTTGATCAACACACGAAAGAATGTGAAGTATGTCAGGAAGACCTTGATCTTCATCAGGAAATTGAAGAGATCAGAAAATTTATTCTTCCTGAATCAAAAATACCCAAGGCCTACAGAGCGAAAACCAAAGCCCTGACACCAGAAATATCCCCGACAGCTGAACCCGAGAAAGAAATTGCAGCTAATTCAAAAAGTACCGCCAAGACCGATTAGCAGAGGCTAGCGGAGTTCAGGCTCCTGTTTACCCCGGCAAAGCACTCTCGTGGCCAGTTTGTCTTCCCAGTCACCGGTTCCTATTCTGCTGCTGGCTTTTATTTTCTACCTGAACTTTGTCTCGCGGATAATCCTGGCCCCTCTTCTGCCGGCTATTGAGCACTCTCTGGCCATCTCGCATGGACAGGCCGGGACACTTTTTCTCTGCATAAGCTCGGGCTATTTCATCTCGCTGCCCTGTTCCGGATTTGTTTCTGCCCGCTTAGGTCATAAATGGTCCATCGTTGCCACCATGGCGGCCATCAGCATCTCCATGCTGTTTGTCTCTCTTGCCAGCACCTTACCTTTTCTGCAATTATCTTTTTTTATACTGGGTTTATCAGCCGGCCCTTATCTGCCCTCTGCAATAGCGACTATCACTGAACTCTGCCCGCCTGGCCAACTGGGTAAGGCATTAGGTCTTCATGAAATTGCTCCCAACCTGGCATTTTTAAGTGCACCTCTGTTGGCGGCATGGCTTCTGCCAATATTTCGCTGGCAGCTGGTGACTCTTCTTCTTGCCACAACGGCTGCTGGGGCCGCCTTAATTTATGGTTTTGCCGGAAAAAAAAGTAAGCGGAAAGGGACAGCCCCCAATTTTTCAAATTGTCGCGATCTCATGATCCAACCGGCTTTCTGGTTGATGGTTATTCTTTTTGCCATGGGTATCACGGCTACTCTTGGGGTGTACAGTGTGCTGCCAATGTTTCTTGTCAGCGAACAGGGGATGAGTAAGGAAGCGGCCAACACGCTTGTCGGCCTCTCCCGCAGTACAACGCTGGTGACGGCTTTTCTGGGAGGGTGGCTTGCTGACCGGTTTGGCTTTAAAAAAACCATGGCCGTAGTGCTGCTGCTCTCCGGCCTGCTCACAATACTTATCGGCATAAGCCCGGCCAGACTCATACCGGCCTGGATATGGCTCCAGCCCTTTATAGCGGTCTGTTTCTTTGCTCCGGGATTTGCGTTACTCTCGCAGACAGGTCCAACAGGTTCCAGAAATATTGTCATCTCACTGACCATACCCAGCGCTTTTGTTCTGGGCGGTGGGATAGTGCCTGCGGCCATAGCCCGTTTGGCTGACATTGGTTATTTTTCTCTGGGCCTGACCCTGACAGGTTTGTTTATTGCCAGTGGTTGCCTGCTAATCTGTTTATTACCTTTGGAGGAGGCCA
>JALXCX010000460.1 GCA_026990725.1 Desulfobulbaceae bacterium | reverse complement strand
TGTTTCTTTTTTTCAAGAAAACCAACCTGAATAGCGTTATAGCCTTCCTTACCTGCAGTTTTTTTCTGTAATACGGTACAGGGACCAGCTTCTATAACGGTTACAGGAATTGAACGTCCGAGTTCATTATAAACTCGAGTCATTCCTATTTTGCGTCCCAGTATTCCATTTGTATTCGGCATTTTTCTACCTGTTAGCTAACTCTTATCAATGCGGCTCTACCCTATAATTCTGTTTTAAAAGAATCAGGGAAGCTTTATCTCAACATCAACACCCGCAGACAATTCAAGTTTCATCAATGAATCAATAGTCTGCTGAGTAGGTTCGAGAATGTCAAGCAGTCGCCGATGTGTCCGCATTTCAAATTGCTCGCGTGACTTTTTATCTACGTGTGGCGAACGGAGCACAGTATATTTATTTATACTCGTTGGCAACGGAATAGGCCCTGCCACGGTAGCCCCGGTACGACGGGCTGTTTCAACAATTTCACGTGTCGACTGATCAAGCAGTTTATGATCGTAGCCTTTCAGTCGAATGCGGATCTTATCTGTTGGGATCATGATTTCCTCTTACTCGATTATTTCACTAATCACGCCAGCGCCTACAGTACGACCACCTTCACGAATCGCAAAACGAAGGCCTTCTTCCATGGCAATAGGAGTAATCAACTCGCCAACTATATGGATATTATCTCCTGGCATGACCATCTCGACACCCTCTTCAAGCGTACAGACTCCGGTAACATCGGTTGTACGGAAGTAAAACTGAGGTCGATAGCCATTGAAAAAAGGCGTATGACGCCCGCCCTCTTCCTTGGTCAGGATGTAAGCCTCGGCTTTAAATTTCTTATGCGGTGTGATTGAACCGGGGGCAGCAAGAACCTGACCACGGACGACCTCTTCACGTTTCGTGCCACGAAGAAGAGCACCGATGTTATCACCTGCCTGACCTTCATCAAGAAGTTTACGAAACATTTCAACGCCTGTGATGGTCGTGACCTGGGTATCGCGGATACCAACAATCTCGATCTCATCACCTACGTGAATAACACCTCGTTCAACACGACCTGTGGCCACTGTTCCACGACCGGAAATAGAAAATACATCTTCTACCGGCATCAGGAAAGGTTTATCAACATCACGTTTTGGTTCGGGAACCCAAGTGTCAATAGAGTCCATGAGTTCCCAGATGCATTTAGTTTTCTCTTCATCTTCGGGATTCTCAAGGGCCTGTAATGCTGATCCGTGTATAATAGGTGTATCATCACCAGGAAAATCATACTTATCAAGCAGCTCGCGCAGCTCCATCTCAACTAGTTCAATCAACTCATCATCATCAACCATGTCGCATTTATTCAAAAACACTACCATGGCAGGAACACCGACCTGACGAGCAAGCAGGATATGCTCACGGGTCTGAGGCATAGGGCCGTCGTCTGCACCAACAACCAAAATCGCACCATCCATCTGTGCGGCACCGGTGATCATATTTTTAATATAATCAGCATGGCCGGGGCAGTCTACATGAGCATAATGACGCTTATCTGTCTCATACTCCACATGGGCTGTTGCAATTGTAATCCCACGTTCCTTCTCCTCGGGAGCCTTGTCGATATCACTAAAATCAGTAAAGTCGGCCTGTCCTTTGGTAGAAAGTACACGGGTAATTGCTGCTGTCAATGTGGTCTTACCGTGATCAATATGACCGATTGTACCAACGTTAACGTGCGGCTTCGTCCGCTCAAATTTTTCCTTTGCCATCTGCCTTACCTCGTGTGCTAAAGTCGAAGTCTAAACGCCTCGTATCTTATATATAATGGCTTCGGCTTGTTTAGCCGGAACCTCTGCAAACTCTTTAAACTGCATAACAAATGTTGCACGGCCCTGGGTCGCTGACCTAAGAGATGTCGAATACCCAAACATCTCTGCCAACGGAGCTGTCGCCCTAACAACTTGATTGCTCCGGTCAGCCTCTACACCGTCAATCTGGGCCCTTTTCCTGTTGAGGTCATTGATGACCTCGCCAAGATAATCATCAGGTGTTATTATCTCACAGGCCATCACCGGCTCAAGCAACACCCCATCACCGGTTTTCATCGCCTCTCTGCAGGCCATTGTTGCAGCAACGCCAAATGCCATTTCAGTTGAATTATCCTCATCATAGGAACCTCCAACAAGCCTGGCACTAACATCTATCACCGGGTAGCCAATTAACGGCCCGGAATCAAGTGCATTGCGGACCCCTTTTTCTATAGCTACAATAAATTCCTCTGGTATCAGATCGTTATCTACACAACTTTCAAACCTGACACCAGCACCGGTCTTTTCGGGGATCAACTCTACTATGGCATGGCCATACTGATCCTTGCCACCGCCCTGCGTCTCAAAACGTCCTTCACCGGATGCCGATTTTGTCAAAGCTTCTTTGTAGGCGACCTGGGGCCGTCCTACATTTGCTGATACCTTGAATTCTCTAATAAGCCTGTCGACGATTATTTCAAGGTGTAACTCACCCATGCCGGAAATAATAAGTTGACCAGTATCATCATCAACTGAAATCTTAAAGCTTGGATCCTCTCTGGCAATCTTATCCAGACTTTCAGTGAGCTTTCCTTCATCCGACTTGGTCTTTGCTTCAATGGCCACCCCAATGACAGGCTCCGGAAAGTCCATTGTCTCCAAGACTATATAATCCCCGGAAACACAAAGTGTATCTCCGGTTGTCGTAAACTTCAATCCGACAACTGCACCGATATCACCGGCACCGATAGAGTCTACTTCTTCACGTTTATTTGCGTGAAGCTTTATAAGTTTTGAGATCTTTTCTTTTTTCCGCTTCAGCGGATTGAACACCTTGTCACCAACTTTCAGCTCACCAGAGTACACTCTGATAAAAGCCAAGTTACCAACAAAGGGATCAGCCTGTAGCTTAAAAACCAAACCACAGAACTTTTCACTCCTCTCAGGCTTGCGGACAAGCGGCGCACCGTCCTTGTCCGTCCCCTCTACCGGGGGAACATCCACGGGTGATGGCAGGT
>JALXCX010000459.1 GCA_026990725.1 Desulfobulbaceae bacterium | reverse complement strand
ATTTCAAGCGGTGCGGAGTTGATGTGATGCATCTTAATCTGCATAAGACCTTTTCCACCCCCCATGGCGGCGGCGGGCCGGGAGCCGGACCCATCTGTGTGGTGAATAAACTGGAAAAATTTTTACCAGTACCGCGTATAACAAAAACACAAAACAGCTACTCACTTGAATATGATCACCAGAAATCTATTGGTCGTCTGCATGCATTCTTTGGTAATTTTGCTGTTCTGGTTCGGGCCTACAGTTATATCCGTTCCATGGGCCCGGATAACCTGAAAAAGGCGAGTCAGCTGGCCGTGTTGAATGCTAATTATATTCGTCAAGCATTACAGGATGTACTGTTTCTGGCCTATGAAAAACCCTGTATGCATGAATGTGTTTTTTCAGACAAAAACATGCGACAATACAGAGTGAGCACTCTGGATTTTGCCAAACGGTTAATAGATCACGGCTACCATCCGCCAACTATTTATTTTCCCTTGGTAGTACCGGGCGCCATTATGATTGAGCCCACTGAAACAGAGTGTAAAGACGATCTTGATCAGTTTATTGCCGTGATAAAGGACGTTGTGCGGGAAGCCGGGGAAAACAGTGAGAACCTGCGTCAGGCACCAACACGCACCAAACTGCGACGACTTGATGAAACAAGAGCTGCCCGCAAACCATGTCTGAGGGGTTGAGAGCGGTTAGTTTTTATGGCGGAACAGATACAACAGCTTGGGCTTATTGCCTACCAGTCAGCCCATGCTTTACAAATGGAGCTGCTTAGAAGGTGGAAAAATAAAACCGGCCAGGATGTTTTTTTAATTTTGCAGCATACGCCGGTCCTGACCCTTGGCCGCCACGCAAACGCCGGAAACATTATGGTGAGTCGCGGGTTTCTGGAACGTCACGGGGTAGAACTTGTGAAAAATGAACGGGGAGGGGAGGTTACGTACCACGGACCGGGGCAGATTATCTGTTATCCGGTCATCAACCTTCGGGAGCGACGTTTAAGCGTGGGGGAATATGTGTCCAGGCTGGAACAGGTTATGATGGATGTTGTTGCAGATTTTGGCATTTGCTCAAGCCGTAACTCAAAAAACCATGGTATCTGGCTGGGGAAACAGAAATTGGGAAGTGTAGGGATTGCAGTGCGCCATGGCATAAGCTATCACGGCCTGGCGCTTAATGTAGATCCTGATTTAGAACCCTTCAGCTGGATTAATCCGTGTGGCATGTCTGATGTAACCATGACTTCCATGGAAGAAATTACAAGAGAAAGAATTCAGGTTGAGGATGTCGAAAGCTCAATGATACATCATATCAACCGGGTTTTTTCCTGAGGATAATAGACGGTGGAATCAGCTCAAACATTACCCAATCCCTGCAAAAAAACAAGACGTACGGCAAAACCAAAATGGTTGAAACAACGGCTCCCTAAAGGGGGCGCATACGAAAAAACCAGACGTCTGGTTAAAGAGAGTGCTCTGTGGACAGTCTGCCAGGAAGCCCGCTGTCCCAACCAGTTTGAGTGTTATGGCAAAGGTACTGCCACTTTTATGCTCATGGGAGAAAACTGTACCCGAAACTGCAGGTTTTGTGCTGTGAGTCATGCTGGCACGCAGCCTCTTGACCCCGATGAACCCGCCCGTATTGCCGGTGCTGTTGCCAAAATGGGGCTGCAGTATGCTGTTTTGACATCGGTAACCCGGGATGATCTTGAAGATGGCGGGGCAGCCCATTTTGTTGCGACTATCAGGGCAATTAAAAAAAAATGTCCGTCCACAAAAGTTGAGGTGTTGATTCCGGATTTTCAAGGGAATGATAAAGCACTCAGACTGCTCTGCAGTCATCCGCCGTCAGTGATTAATCATAATGTTGAAACTGTTGCCGGATTATATCCTCATGTGCGGCCGCAGGCTCAGTATGATCGCTCCCTCGAACTGTTACAGAGGGTTAAGTCGGTTAATCCGGAAATCGTGACAAAATCCGGCCTTATGGTAGGGCTTGGTGAATCCCGGCAGGCGCTTGTCCGCACAATGGCCGATATCCATGCAACCGGCTGCGACTTGCTCACCCTTGGGCAATATCTGCAGCCAACAGTGCAAAATATTGCGGTAGAGCGGTATGTCCCGCCGGAAGAGTTTGCTGAGTTAAAGAATATCGCGCTGTCAATAGGGTTTAAAGGGGTTGCGGCTGGCCCTCATGTCCGGAGTTCGTATCAGGCCGAAGAGTTATATGCTCTGGCAATATAATTCTGTACCTCGGATGGTTAGCCGCCTGCTTACGACCCAAAAGTCTGTTATGTAGTTTAAGTTTAAGTTTAAAAAAAAATCAGGATCATTTATGGCTGAAACAATAGAGTGTGATCTTGTTGTCCTTGGCGGTGGGCCGGGTGGCTATACAGCAGCCTTTCGGGCTGCTGATCTTGGCCTTTTTGTTTGCCTTGTTGACAGGCGAGGTCAGCTGGGTGGTGTTTGTCTCCATGAGGGCTGTATTCCTTCAAAAACATTATTACATGGGACTGCATTTATTGATCTGGCAGAGCAGGCAGCAGCATTTGGTTTTACGTTCAATCGCCCCAAAGTCAGTATTGAGACCTTAAAGGAAAAAAAAGAGAGTGTTATCAGAAAACTGACAAACGGGTTGGATAATCTGGCAAGGGGCAGGAAAATCACTCGCCTGACAGGGACAGGATTTTTTAAGAACAAGACAACCCTGATCGTAAAAAACAGAGAAACCACAACCAATGTCGTTTTTAAGGACGCGATAATAGCAACAGGTTCTTCTCCTTTTCATCTCCCCGGTCTTCCAGATGATCCGCACATCTGGAATTCGACTGATGCCCTGTCACTTGATTCCATTCCACCGAGGTTGTTGATTATCGGAGGTGGAGTTATTGGTCTGGAAATGGCTCAGGTGTATCATGCACTGGGGTCGCAGATCACTATAGTTGAAATGCTTGAGCAGATCATCCCGCCTGCAGACAAGGATATTGTTCAGCCATTGTTTTTACATCTGAAAAAGAGATATCAGATCTATACCAGAACACGGGTAACGGGCA
>JALXCX010000458.1 GCA_026990725.1 Desulfobulbaceae bacterium | reverse complement strand
AAGACATATGGGCAGGGCGGCCATATTGAGGTCGTTGAAATAACCTATGACCCGCAACAGGTTTCCTACAGGGATTTGCTTGATGTTTACTGGCACCAGATCAACCCGACTGACCCGGGAGGACAGTTTGTCGACCGGGGGCACGAGTATACCACGGCCATTTTTTATTTTACCAGAGAACAGCAGCAGGAGGCAGAGGCATCAAAAAAAGAGCTTGAAAAAAAGGGGATTTTCGGCAGCCCCATTGTGACACCGGTTCTACCTGCGGTGCCTTTTTATCCTGCGGAAAAATATCATCAGGATTATTACAAAAAAAATCCCATCCGCTATAAATTTTACCGTTCAAGATCTGGCCGGGATGATTATTTACAGAGCATCTGGAAAGAAAACATGACAACGCATCAAAGCGAAAAAATCCTCAAACAACGGCTGAGCCCCCTGCAATACAGAGTCACCCGGGAAGGGGCCACGGAACCGGCCTTTCACAATCAGTACTGGGACAATAAAAAACCGGGCCTGTATGTCGATATCGTTTCCGGAGAGCCGCTGTTCAGCTCAAAGGATAAATTCAAATCCGGTACAGGCTGGCCAAGTTTTACCCGCCCGCTCGTACCAGAAAATATTGTTGAGAAAGAGGACCGGTGGCTTTTTTCACTCAGAACTGAAGTAAGGAGTAAAAAAGCGGATTCACACCTGGGCCACGTCTTTCAAGACGGCCCGCTGCCGACAGGTTTGCGTTATTGTATCAACTCGGCTGCACTCCGCTTTATTCCGGCAAACAAACTGAAACAGGAAGGGTATGAAAAATTTGCGGATCGTTTTTGATTGCTGATGCGCCATAAAAACAAATGAAGTCCCCTGCCGCAAGCGGACGGGGTATCAAAATTGTTGTGCGCTCCAAAGGGATGGGTATTAAACCCGAGCTACGTAATAAAAAATATTCTGCCTTGAACGATTTTCCTGTATGCTGAAGACAGAAAGACCGGCTTCTGCCGGCAAGACACCCGGCAAGGAATAAACTTTTTCGAGGACCTGCCTTGAAACCTACAGACATCAGCAATCACAAGTATTTTCATAAAATTATAGACTGTCAATATGCCTGCCCGGCACACACTCCGGTACCCGAATATATCCGGCTGATTGCCAATCGGAAGTATACAGCGGCCTACATGATTAACTGGCAGTCCAATGTCTTCCCCGGAATCCTTGGCCGCATCTGCGACCGGCCCTGTGAACCGGCCTGCAGAAGAGGCCGGGTAGAAAAAGATCCGGTGGCCATCTGCCGGCTCAAACGGGGGGCGGCAGATAATCGAGGCGATATCCGGACCCTGCTACCCAAAATCCCGGCAAAAAAAAATGGCCGGCGCATCGCCCTGATTGGTGGCGGCCCGGCCTCGCTCACCGTTGCCAGGGACCTGGCCCTGCTTGGTTATTCGCTAGATCTCTATGATAACCAAAAAAAGGCCGGCGGCTTCATGCGCAGTCAGGTGCCCTCGTTCAGGCTGCCAGAGAAAGTGCTGAACACCGAGGTTGATTATATTCTTGATATGGGCGTGACCTCGATCCTCAACCATGACGTCAAAAGCCTGAAAGAAATTACCGCCAAGGGCTATGACGCCATCTTTATCGGCACGGGCGCACCCCGGGGCCGTGATTTCCCGGATCTTCCCGGGCGGCAGGAAGGTGACGCCTCCATCTTTATCGGCATTGAATGGCTGGCTGGCGTGGTCTTTGGCCATGTGAAGAAAACCGGCAGAAAAGTGCTTGTCTTAGGGGGCGGCAACACGGCAATGGACTGCTGCCGGACGGCCAGGCGCATGGGAGGTGATGAGGTTAAAGTCGTTGTCCGCAGCCCGCAGGCCGACATGAAGGCCTCACCCTGGGAGATCGAAGACGCCATTGCCGAAGATATTCCGATTATTGAAAACCATGTGCCGCTGGAATTTATCACAGAAAACGGAAAGCTGACCGGCATGCGCTTTGAAAAAGTCCGTGCTGAGTATGACGCAGATGGAAAACGATCGCTCATCCCAACCGGGGAAGAACCGGTTTTCATGGAATGTGACGAGGTGCTGCTGGCCGTTGGCCAGGAAAACTCCTTTCCGTGGATAGAAAAAGAAAGCGGCATCCGCTTTACAGACCGCGGCCTGCCGGTACTTGATAAGTGTACCCTCCAGACCAGTGTCGAAAATATTTTTGTGGGTGGTGACGCTGCCTTTGGCCCGGCCAATGTTATTACAGCGGTTGCCCACGGCCACCGGGCGGCAATCTCCATTGATTTGTTCTGCAAGGGCAAAGATCTCCACAAACGCCCTGCCCCCCAAGTGACCCTGGCTGACCAGAAACTTGGCCCCCACGACTGGCTCTACGACTCCCACGTCAGTGATGATCAACGCCAGATTGTGCCGCACGCGGCCAAGGCAAAAACACTCAAGGATCGACTGGTGGAAGTGGAACTCGGCTTTGACAACAAGGCCCTGCGCACCGAGGCTGAACGCTGCTACAACTGCGACGTGCAGACAATCTTTGAGACGGATCTCTGTATCGAATGCGATGCCTGCACAGACATCTGCCCCACCAGCTGCATCAACTTTATCAACAACGATAGCGAAGAGCAATTGAGGCAACGCCTGACCATCCCGGCAACCAACTCTGAGCAGGCCCTGTATATTTCTTCAGAGCTGCCCACAGGACGGGTCATGGTCAAAGATGAAAATGTCTGTCTTCATTGCGGGCTTTGCGCTGAACGCTGCCCAACAGCGGCCTGGAAAATGCTGAAATTTGTCTGGAAATCCCCTTTGGCTGGAGACGGAAACGAATGAAAAAGATGAACCGTGTTAATGATTTTGTCATCCGCTTTGCCAATGTCAACGGCTCCGGATCGGCCAGTGCCAACGACCTGCTTGCCAAGGTTATCTTCCGGATGGGTGTACCCATCAGCCCGAAGAATATTTTCCCCTCAAATATCCAGGGCCTGCCCACCTGGTTTGAGGTCCGGGTGAACGAGAAGGGCTATCTCGGCCGCCGGGGCGGGGTTGATTTTATGGT